>CABPCP010000077.1 GCA_902406105.1 uncultured Mordavella sp. | reverse complement strand
CAAAAAGGGACAGGGATTTTTCAATCTGGGCCGGGGGATTTTTAAAAATCCCCCGACCCCAACTACAAAGGAGGTACAAATGGGAATTCTTGAACTTTTTCTGATCGCGGTAGGTTTATCTATGGACGCCTTTGCGGTTTCCGTCTGTAAGGGCCTTGCGATGAAGCGGTGTACGTGGAGCAAGGCAGGGATCGTGGGATTGTATTTTGGTGTGTTTCAGGCGCTGATGCCGGCCATCGGGTATCTTTTGGGCGTGCAGTTTAAGGATGTGATCACATCGGTGGATCACTGGATCGCGTTTGTTTTGCTGGGGGTCATCGGAGGAAATATGGTCCGGGAAGCGGTGAAGGGAGACGACTCCTGTGATTCTTCCGGAGCTTCTCTTGACGTGCGGACTATGCTGGCTCTTGCAGTGGCCACCAGCATTGACGCCCTGGCGGTTGGAGTGACCTTTGCGTTTCTGTCTGTACAGATTGTTCCGGCGGTCAGTTTTATCGGCGTGACTACATTTACAATCTCGGTGATCGGTGTTAAAATAGGCAATATATTTGGAACCAGATACAAATCAAAAGCAGAGCTGGCAGGAGGTGTGATCCTCATACTGATCGGCTGCAAGATCCTGCTGGAACATCTGGGGATCCTGTAAGAGAGAACCGGAAGAAAAGGAGAAACGATTATGAAATGGAACCAGTTTCGTCTGAAAACGACTACACAGGCGGAAGATATTGTCAGCAGCATGCTGGCGGATCTTGGCATTGAAGGGGTGCAGATCGAGGATAAGATCCCTTTGACCGCCCAGGACAAAGAGCAGATGTTTGTAGATATCCTGCCGGATATTCCAGAAGACGACGGCACCGCCTATCTGACCTTTTATTTGGAGGAAGAGCAGGATAAAGGAAGCATCTTACAGCAGGTGCGCCGGGAATTGGAGGAGCTGCGCGCATTCATAGATGTGGGAGAAGGCAGGATCGAAGAGTCTGTGACCGAAGACGTAGACTGGGTGAATAACTGGAAGCAGTACTTTCATCAATTTACCATTGATGATATCCTGATCATTCCTTCCTGGGAGCAGGTAGAAGAAAAAGACAGCGGGAAAATGGTCATCCACATTGATCCGGGGACTGCCTTTGGGACAGGTATGCATGAGACGACCCAGCTATGCATCCGGGCTTTGAAGAAATATGTCCGCGGCGGAGACCTGGTGCTGGATGTGGGATGCGGCAGCGGGATCTTAGGGATGCTGGCGCTGAAATTTGGAGCGGCCCACAGTGTGGGCACGGACCTGGATCCCTGCGCCATTGACGCTACCCATGAAAATATGCAGGCAAACGGCATTGATGGGGGCCAGTATGAAGTGATGATCGGCAATATCATTGACGACCCGGCCGTCCAGGAGCAGGTAGGATATGAAAAATATGATATTGTGGCGGCCAATATCCTGGCGGATGTGCTGGTTCCGCTGACGCCAGTGATCGCCCATCAGATGAAACCAGGCGGCATCTATATCACCAGCGGCATCATTGAAGGAAAAGAAAACTTGGTGGCCCATGCGGTGGAAGAGGCAGGACTGGAGCTTGTCAGCATTGAGCGCCAGGGCGAGTGGGCTTCTGTGGTAGCAAGGAAGAAGGGAAACTAGAGGTATGCAGCATTTTTTTGTACCGCCCTCTCAGGTAGGAGAAGGCGGGATCCGGGTTGAGGGACCGGATGTGAATCATATGAAAAATGTCCTGCGGATTCGTCCGGGAGAGGAACTGATGGTCAGTGACGGCGACAACCGGAAATACCGCTGCGCGGTAGAACGGTATGAGGAAGGCTCCGCTTATCTTAAGATCCTGGAGGAAGAAATGGCAGATACTGAACTTCCCTCTAAGATTTATCTTTTTCAGGGGCTGCCCAAACAGGAGAAGATGGAGTGGATCGTCCAGAAGTCGGTGGAACTTGGCGTCTGCCAGGTGGTTCCGGTGATGGTCCGCCGCTGTGTGGTGAAGCTGGACGAAAAGAAGGCGCAGAAGAAGGTAAGCCGCTGGCAGCAGATCGCTGAAAGCGCGGCAAAGCAGGCGGGAAGGGGTTATATTCCCAAGGTAGAGCAGGTTCTGCCGTATCAGGAAGCACTGAAAATGGCAGGCGGGCTGGATGTACTGCTGATCCCCTACGAGTTGGAGCGAGACGTGGAAGGGTCAAAGGAAATCATCCAGGCGATCCGGCCGGGCCAGTCGGTAGGCATCTTCATTGGCCCGGAGGGCGGATTTGAGAAAGAAGAAGTGGAAGCCGCCATTGCGGCAGGCGCCACGCCGATTTCTCTGGGCAGGCGCATCCTGCGCACAGAGACGGCAGGGCTGACGGCTTTATCTTTGTTGATGTTCCACTTGGAAGCGTAAGCACATAATCTAGTAGTAAGAAAAATCAGGAAGTGAATTTATGAAAGAAGTATATTTGGATAATTCCGCCACAACCAAAGCCTACGACAGCGTGGGAGACCTGGTGCGCAAAGTACTGTGTGAGGATTATGGGAACCCCTCATCCATGCATGCCAAAGGCGTGGCGGCGGAACACTATATAAAAGAAGCCAAAGAGACATTGGCAAAGCTTTTAAAAGTACAGGAGAAAGAAATCTATTTTACCTCCGGCGGAACCGAAAGTGATAACCTGGCAATCATGGGGACGGCAAGAGCCAATCGGCGCAGGGGGAATCACCTGATCACCTCAGCGATCGAGCATCCGGCTGTGATCAATACTATGCGGCATCTGGAGGAAGATGGGTATAGGATCACCTTCCTTCCGGTGGACCGGTACGGGAGGATTCGGCTGGATGCTTTGAAAGAAGCCCTTTGTGACGAGACTATCCTGGTTTCTGTCATGTATGTAAATAATGAGGTGGGATCCGTGCAGCCTATTGCTGAAGCGGCCAGTATGGTGAAGGCATATAATAAGGAGATCTTGTTCCATGTGGATGCGGTGCAGGGATTTGGCAAATACCGGATTTATCCAAAGAAATTAAATGTGGATATGTGCGCCGTCAGCGGCCATAAGATCCATGGGCCGAAAGGCACGGGCGCTCTCTATGTGGGAAGCCATGTGAAGATCCAGCCCATTTTATTTGGAGGAGAGCAGCAGAAAAATGTCCGGTCAGGCACGGAAAATGTCCCGGGCATTGCGGGACTGTCCCTGGCGGCGCGGACTATTTACCAGGACCTGGATAAGAAAGTAGCGGCTATGCGGGAATTGAAAGAGCGGTTTATCGAAGGCGTGCAAAAGATTGAGAATACCACGATCCACGGTCTGTATGATGAAACGTCGGCGCCTCATATCATCAGTGTTGGGTTTGCCGGGATCCGCAGCGAGGTATTGCTCCATGCGCTGGAAGAAAAAGGAATCTACGTATCTTCTGGGTCCGCGTGCGCTTCCAATCATCCCCAGGTCAGCGGGGTGTTAAAGGGCATCGGCGCGGAACAGGAATATCTGGATGCTACTTTGCGGTTCAGTTTGTCTGAGTTTACGACCCAGGAAGAGATTGACTATACTTTGGATACGCTCTATAATATAGTACCAGTACTTCGGAAATATACCCGGCATTAGCAGACGCTGCCGGAAGTTGCAGGACGGGAGAAAGTAAAGGATGAGATTTCATACATTTTTATTAAAATACGGAGAGATCGGGATCAAAGGGAAAAATCGGTATCTTTTTGAAGATGCCCTGGTGCGCCGGGTGAAAAAGGCGCTGGAGGATGTGGACGGAACGTTCCAGGTCTATAAATCCCAGGCAAGGATTTATGTGGACTGCGGGGAAGAGTATGACTATGAGGAAGCGGTAGAGCATTTAAAGAGAGTATTTGGCTTGGTTGGAATCTGTCCGGTAGTCCGCATGGAGGATCGGGGCTTTGATCAGCTGAAAAAAGATGTAGTAGCCTATATGGATGAAGTGTATCCAGATAAGGATCTGACTTTCAAGGTGGAAGCCCGGCGGGCTAAGAAAACCTATCCAAAGACTTCTATGGAGATCAACTGTGATCTGGGAGAGGCCATTCTTGAGGCGTTTCCGCAGACCAGAGTAGATGTGCACCGCCCAGATGTAATGCTCCATGTAGAAATTCGGAATGAAATCTATGTGTATTCTCAGATCATACCGGGAGCAGGCGGGATGCCGGTGGGTACCAACGGGAAAGCGACCCTTCTTCTGTCCGGCGGCATCGACAGCCCGGTTGCGGGATATATGATCGCCAAGCGGGGCGTTGAGATCGAGGCGGTTTACTTCCATGCGCCGCCGTATACCAGCGAACGGGCTAAGGAGAAGGTGGTGGATTTGGCAAAACTAGTAGCCAGATACGCAGGACCGATCAAGCTTTATGTGGTAAACTTTACAGATATCCAGCTGTACATTTATGACCAGTGCCCGCATGACGAGCTGACGATCATCATGCGCAGATATATGATGCGGATCGCGGAACATTTTGCCAAACAAGACGGCTGCCTGGGGCTGATCACCGGGGAGAGTATCGGGCAGGTAGCCAGCCAGACCATGCAGAGCCTGGCGGCTACCAACGATGTTTGTACACTGCCGGTATACCGGCCGCTGATCGGTTATGACAAGCGGGAGATCGTGGAGATCGCGGAGAAGATCGATACTTTTGAGACCTCCATCCAGCCCTATGAAGACTGCTGCACTATTTTTGTGGCAAAACATCCTGTGACAAAACCCAATGTAGAAGTGATCCGGCGTTCGGAAGAGCGGCTGAGGGAGAAAATTGAAGAGCTTGTCCAGAAAGCGGTGGATACAGTCCAGATCATTGAGGCGGAATAAGAAAATAAAAAAAGATTGCGCGGAATACGCGCAATCTTTTCCTGCAAGGATTTGCCGCTTAAGTATACGAAATAGAGATATGTGTTTTACACAAGATAAGGCTCTAATACTTTCATTACATCAGTGAGCTCTTCTTCGCTGGCGTGAATGGCCAGTTCGATAGGGCTGTTCAGGTCGAGACTGAAGATTCCCATGATGGATTTTGCATCGATTACATATCTTCCGGATATCAGATCAAAATCATAGTCAAATTTCGAGATTTCGTAAACAAAAGATTTCACTTTATCAATCGTATTTAAAGAGATTTTTACGGTTTTCATTAAAATGACCTCCCTGATTTCTTTAATATTTCTATAAATATCTTAAGAGCAGGCGGGGGAAAAGTCAAGGAATAAATTGCCAGAGAAAGGAACAATCATATGAGAAAAGCTGCGCTGCATAATCTGGGCTGTAAGGTAAACGCTTACGAGACGGAAGCAATGCAGGAAATTTTAGAACAGGCGGGGTATGAGATCGTACCCTTTGAGGAGCAGGCGGACGTATATGTCGTCAATACCTGTACGGTTACCAATATGGCGGACCGCAAATCCAGGCAGATGCTGCACCGGGCCAAGAAAAGAAATCCCTCTGCCGTAGTAGTGGCCGCAGGCTGCTATGTCCAGACGAAAGAGCCGGAAGAAAGCTTGGATGCAAGCATTGACATCGTGATAGGAAACAATAAGAAGAAAGAAATCGCCCATATCCTGGAAGGGTATTTCCAGAATAGAGGACAGGCGGGAGCCCGGATAGAGCGGCTGGATATCAACCTTGAAAGAGAGTATGAAACCTTGGAAGTCAGCCATACGGCCGGTCATACCAGGGCCTTTATCAAAGTGCAGGACGGGTGCAACCAGTTCTGTTCTTATTGTATCATTCCTTATGCCAGAGGGCGGGTGCGCAGCAGAAAGCAGACAGAAGTTGCGGCGGAAGTAGAACGGCTGGCCGGCCAGGGCTACCAGGAAGTAGTACTGACCGGGATCCATTTAAGCTCTTACGGAACAGATACGGGAGAGGATTTGCTTTCTTTGATCCGGCAGGTCCATAATACAGCAGGGATCCGGCGGATCCGGCTAGGTTCTCTGGAACCGGGGATCATTACGGAGGAATTTGCCCGGAGTTTGGCAGAACTTCCGAAATTCTGCCCGCATTTCCATCTGTCCCTGCAAAGCGGCTGCGATGCGACACTGCGCCGTATGAACCGGAAGTATGATACGGCACAGTATTACGAAAAATGTCAGATTTTGCGCCGGTTTTTCCAGAATCCCGCGCTGACTACGGATGTGATCGTCGGTTTTCCGGGAGAGACAGAAGAAGAGTTTCAGGCTTCTTTTGCTTTTATCGACCGGGTGGATTTCTATGAAACCCATATCTTTAAGTATTCCAAACGGGAAGGAACAAAGGCGGCCGCAATGAAAGACCAGGTGCCGGAACCGGTAAAAACACAGCGAAGCGGGGTCCTTCAGGAACTGGATCATAGAAAACGGGAAGCGTATGAGAAACGGCTGATCGGTACAGTACAGGAGGTCCTGATGGAGGAAGCCGCAGTTATAGATGGAGAGACCTACCAGGTGGGACATACTAGAGAATATGTAAAAATTGGACGAAAAACCCGGGAAGATCTGTCAAATCAACTCATAAATGTAGAAATTGAGAGTCGTTCACAAATAATACATTGAATTTTGGACGGCTTTAAGGTAGAATAATCATGAAGTATTTTTGGAGGACGTGAGTATATGAAGGATTTAAGCAGCACCCAGTTTTTTCAGGTAGAAAGCGGCCCGCAGATTCAGGCAAAAGATATCCTTGAGATTGTGTATAAGGCATTGAGCGAAAAAGGTTATAATCCGGTCAATCAGATCGTTGGATATATTATGTCGGGAGACCCGACTTATATTACCAGTCATAATGGGGCGAGAAGCCTGATCATGAAAGTGGAACGGGATGAACTGGTAGAAGAACTGCTCAAAACGTATATTGAGCACAATGGATGGGCATAATGTCTGTCAGGATCATGGGGCTGGATTATGGTTCCAAAACAGTAGGAGTGGCGGTCAGCGATGCCCTTGGCATTACAGCTCAGGCGGTAGAAACAATCTGCCGTAAGGACGAGAACAAGCTTCGAAAGACGTGCGCCAGGATTGAAGAGCTGATCAAAGAGTATGAAGTGGGGAAGATTGTCCTCGGCCTTCCAAAGCATATGAACAATGATATCGGAGAACGGGCAGAGCAAACCATAGAGTTTGGTGAGATGCTGCATCGGCGGACCGGCCTTGAGGTCGTGATGTGGGATGAGCGGCTCACTACAGTAGAAGCGGAACGGACATTAATGGAAAATGGGATCCGGCGTGAGGATCGAAAAAAATATGTAGACCAGATCGCGGCAGTTTTTATTCTGCAGGGATATCTGGATTCTGTCCAGATGCGAAAAGCGGGATCGTCCATGCCTGAAAGAGGTGTTGAATGATGGAGAAAATTACATTCATGTCTGGAGAAATGCAGGAAGAAGTTGAGTTTTTTGTACTGGAACAGACAAAAGTAGGCGGGGTGTCTTACATTCTGGTCACAGATTCGCAGGAAGATGAGGCGGAATGTTTTATTTTAAAAGATACAGCATCAGAGGAAGCATTGGAAAGTCTCTATGAATTTGTAGAGGACGAGGAAGAACTGAACGCGGTTTCCAGAGTATTCGAGGAACTTCTGGAAGATGTGGAGATTGAAAGGTAAGAGTCTATGTCGATCAGTCAGGAAAAATTCAAGAAGATGCTTAAAGAAAAAGGTCTTAAGGTAACCAATCAAAGGTTGCTTGTATTAGAGGTACTCGCAGAAAATCGTGACAAACATATGACTGCGGAAGACATCTATGAACTGGTAAAGGAAGACTATCCGGAGATCGGACTGGCTACTATTTACCGGACAGTGCAATTGTTGCTGGAAATGCAATTGGTGGATCGTATCAATTTGGACGAGGGATGCGTGCGTTATGAAATCGGGGAACTCTTCGACGGAGAAGGGAAGCACCATCACCATCATTTGATATGTAAGACTTGTGGGAAAGTCCTGCCTTTCCGGGATGACCTCCTGGACGGGCTGGAGCGTCATATTGAGGAGAAGACGGGTTTCCACGTGTTAGACCACGAATTAAAGTTCTATGGACAATGCCGGGAATGCCTGGGGAAGGCAGAAGAAAACAGTACGGAAAAACACGTGGAGGTGTAAGTTTGAAAAAAGAAAACAATGGAAAATTGCGAATCATTCCGCTCGGAGGTCTGGAGAAGATCGGAATGAACATTACTGCCTTTGAATATGAAGACAGTATTATTGTCGTGGACTGCGGTCTGGCCTTTCCGGAGGACGACATGCTTGGAATCGATCTGGTGATCCCTGACATTACCTACCTGAAGGAAAACAGTCAGAAAGTCAAGGGATTTGTGATCACCCACGGCCATGAAGACCATATCGGCGCTCTTTCTTATGTGCTGCGGGAGATGAATCTTCCGATCTATGCGACTAAGCTTACGATGGGTATCATTGAGAGGAAACTTGGCGAACACAATCTTCTGCGCAGCACCCGGAGGAAAGTGGTGCGCCACGGACAATCCATCAATCTGGGCCAGTTCCGGATTGAATTTATCAAGACGAACCACAGTATTCAGGATGCGGCGGCTCTGGCGATCTATTCGCCGGCGGGGATCGTGGTGCACACAGGTGATTTTAAGGTGGATTATACGCCGGTATTCGGGGATGCCATTGATCTTCAGCGGTTTGCGGAGATTGGAAAGAAAGGGGTACTGGCGCTGATGTCCGACAGTACCAATGCGGAACGGCCGGGATTTACCCAGTCGGAACGGACGGTGGGAATTACCTTCGACCACATTTTCGCGGAACATCAGAATACCCGGATCATTATCGCCACCTTTGCGTCCAATGTGGACCGGGTGCAGCAGATCATCAACTCTGCCTGCAAATATGGCCGGAAAGTAGTGGTGGAAGGACGGAGTATGGTCAATATCATCCAGGTGGCTCAGGAGCTGGGATATCTGAATGTACCGGATAAGACCCTGGTAGAGATCGACCAGTTGAAGAATTATCCGCCGGAGAAAACGGTATTGATCACTACAGGAAGTCAGGGCGAGTCTATGGCGGCTCTGTCCCGAATGGCGGCGGATGTGCATAAAAAAGTAACGATCATGCCCGGAGATACGGTCATTTTCAGCTCTAACCCAATCCCCGGAAATGAGAAATCTGTATCCAAGGTGATCAATGAGCTGTCCTCCAAAGGCGCGAACGTGATCTTCCAGGATGCCCATGTATCCGGCCATGCCTGCCAGGAAGAACTGAAACTGATCTACTCCCTGGTAAAACCTAAGTATGCCATTCCGGTGCATGGAGAATACCGGCACTTAAAGGCGAACGCGGGAATTGCAAAATCCCTGGGGATTCCAAAAGAGAATATCTTTATCCTTCAGTCCGGCGATGTGCTGGAAGTAAGCGGCGAGGAAGCCAAGGTCGTAGATAAAGTCCATACAGGAGAAATCCTGGTAGACGGTCTGGGCGTCGGAGATGTGGGAAATATCGTTCTTCGAGACCGGCAGCATCTGGCGGAAGACGGAATCTTGATCGTAGTGCTGACTTTGGAAAAACGCAGCAATCAGCTGTTGGCCGGACCGGATATTGTGTCCCGTGGATTTGTCTATGTGCGTGAGTCAGAAGGATTGATGGAAGAGGCGCGCCAAGTGGTGACAGAGGCAGTGGAGAATTGTCTGACCCACCAGAGAAACGCGGACTGGAGCAAGATCAAGCTGGTGATACGGGATACCATGAACGAATTCATTTGGAAGCGGACCAAGCGCCGGCCGATGATATTGCCGATTATTATGGATGTGTAAATAATTTTAATTTAGGACGTAGCATTTTGCAAAAGGGCTACGTCCTAAATTGCAGTTTGCGGTGTACCAAAATGAAAAAAGGGGTGTACCAAAATGATTGTTGATGAGAGATTTACCACTTATGTACATTCACTGGAAGTGCCGGAAGATCCGCTTTTGGAGCGGATCGAGCAGGAGGCGCTGGATGGAAGGGTGCCGATCATCCGCAAGGAGACGCAGAGCTTTCTGAAAACCCTGCTTTTGATCCACAGACCCAGAAGGGTTTTGGAAATCGGGACGGCGGTTGGCTTTTCCGCACTTTTGATGAGTGCGTATCTGCCCAAAGAAGGGCATATTACTACGGTTGAAAACTATGAAAAGCGGATTCCTATTGCCAGAGAGAATTTCCGGCGCTGCGGAAAGGAAGAGCAGATACGGCTGATCCAGGGAGATGCCCTTGCGGTCATGAAGGAATTGGAGGGGCCTTTTGATTTTATTTTCATGGATGCGGCAAAGGGGCAGTATGTTTATTATCTCCCGGAGGCGGTGCGTTTATTGACGCCTGGAGGCGTGCTGATGTCTGATAATGTGCTGCAGGATGGAGACGTGCTGGAGTCCAGGTTTGCGGTAGAGCGGAGAAACCGGACGATCCACAGCCGGATGCGGGAGTATCTTTATGAGTTAAAGCATCACCAGCTTCTCCAGACTTCCATTCTCCCCCTGGGAGACGGAGTGGCCCTCAGCGTAAAACAGATAGAGTAAAAAGGAGAAAATTAGGATGAAAAGAAGAGGTCCAGAGCTTTTGATCCCGGCCAGCAGCCTGGAAGTGCTGAAGACGGCGGTAATCTTTGGCGCTGATGCGGTATATATCGGCGGGGAAGTCTTTGGCCTGCGGGCTAAGGCAAAGAATTTTTCCATGGAAGAGATGAAAGAAGGGATCGCGTTTGCCCATGAACATGGAGCGCGGGTCCATGTGACGGTGAATATCCTGGCCCACAATAGAGATCTTCCGGGAGTGGAGGAATATTTAAAAGAATTAAGGGAATTAAAGCCAGATGCCCTGATCATCGCTGATCCGGCTATTTTTGAACTGGCCAAAGAGATCTGCCCCCAGATTGAACGGCATATCAGCACCCAGGCTAATAACACCAACTACGGAACGTACCGGTTCTGGTGGAACCAGGGAGCAAAGCGTGTGGTGTCGGCAAGGGAATTATCTCTTGCTGAGATCCGGGAGATCCGGGAGAAGATTCCGGAGGAAATGGAGATTGAAAGCTTTATCCACGGCGCTATGTGCATTTCCTATTCGGGACGGTGTCTTCTGAGCAATTATTTTACCGGAAGAGATGCCAACCAGGGAGCCTGCACCCACCCCTGCCGCTGGAAATACGCGGTGGTGGAAGAAACCAGACCGGGAGAATATATGCCGGTCTATGAAAATGAGAGAGGGACTTTTATTTTCAACTCTAAGGACCTGTGCATGATCGAGCATATCCCGGAGATGATCGAAGCCGGCATTGACAGCTTTAAGATCGAAGGCAGGATGAAGACCGCCTTATATGTGGCGACGGTGGCAAGAACTTACCGGAAAGCCATTGATGATTATCTGGAAAGTCCTAAGAAATATGAGGAAAACATGGAATGGTATCTGGAGCAGATCGGAAGCTGTACCCACCGGGAGTTTACCACCGGATTCTATTTTGGCAAACCAGGGGAGGAAAGCCAGATCTATGACGCCAGCACTTATGTAAAAGAATATACCTACCTCGGAATGATCGGCGATGAGCGGGACGGCCTGTATCGGATCGAGCAGAAAAACAAGTTTTCTGTTGGAGAGAAGATTGAGATCATGAAGCCGGACGGCCGCAATGTGGACGTGACGGTAAAACGGATCGTAAATGAAGAAGGACAGGAGCAGGAAAGCGCCCCCCACGCAAGACAGATCGTATATGTGGAACTGGATAAAAAAGCAGAGCGCTATGATCTTCTAAGGAGAGCGGAAGAAGCCGACACCTTTATCCCATAAATGCGGGACAAGGGGAATTTTGTATGGAAAAGCACAAAAGAGTCGTATTTTACATAGAATATATTAAATACGCTTAGAGGTGCTTTTCTTGAAATCATTTCCCCAACCCCTCACTGCTGCGGAAGAAAGGTATTATTTGCAAAGATATACGGAGGGTGATCTCGAAGCAAAGCATATCCTGATCGAACGGAACCTGCGCCTCGTTGCACATATCGTAAAGAAATACCAGTCTTATGAAGACGATACGGAAGATCTTCTGTCCATCGGGACGATCGGGCTGATCAAAGCGGTGGTCACATTTAACCCCGATAAATGTGTCCGGCTTGGAACCTACGCGGCCCGATGCATCGAAAATGAAGTGCTGATGCATCTGCGGGCAAAGAAGAAATCCTCGCGGGAAATCTCTTTATATGAACCTATCGGAACTGACCGGGAAGGCAATGAGATCCAGCTGTTTGACATCATCGAGACGGAAGATGATGCCCACCGGAAAGCAGAACTGAAAGAAGACATTAAAACACTGTACTCGCGGGTGGAATCAGAACTGTCTCCCAGGGAGAGGCTGGTCTTGAAAATGCGCTACGGACTGTATCATGAAGAAGAATATACCCAGCGGGAGATTGCCGGAATCCTGGGCATCTCTCGTTCTTACGTTTCCAGGATCGAAAAAAGCGCTATCGAAAAACTGCGGGAATTTTTTTGAAATTGGTAGTTTTTTCAAAAAGGGACAGGGTATTTTCAGTTGGGGCCGGGGGCTTTTTAAAAAGCCCCCG
>CABPCP010000076.1 GCA_902406105.1 uncultured Mordavella sp. | reverse complement strand
AAGGGACAGGGCATTTTTAATTGGGGCCGGGGGATTTTTAAAAACCCCCCGGCCCCAATTGATCATCTACCTCTTCTTTTGTCGGAACCGACACGGATGCGCCTTTCCTGGACACTGCGATAGAAGAAGCTTTCGCCGCCCGCCTTAAGGCTTCTTCTCCGGTTGCCCCTTCTATGGCCGCTGCCAGGAAAAATCCGGTGAAGGTGTCTCCTGCCGCGGTTGTATCTACTGCCTGCACGGGAAAGCTTTCCTGGAAAACTTTGGTTTTTCCATCGCTGTAATATGCCCCCTTTGCGCCTACAGTCAGTACGACTTCTGCTTCTGGGAAGCGTTCATTCATTTTCGCTAAAATTGCAATAAACTCCTTCTCTCCAGTAATCTGTTCACCTTCTACCTCGTTAAGGAAGAACAAATCTACTTTGCTCAAATCGCACTCTCCAATATGCTCATCAAAGGGAGATGGATTCAATACGACTTTCATTCCTTTTTCTTTTCCCTTTTTGATCAGAACATCAATCAGGTTGATCTCGTTTTGCAGGAGTAAGATATCTTCTTTCTCAAAATGAGCCAGCACTTCCTCAATATATTCTTCCGTGTTCTGCCGATTAGCTCCCGAAAAGAGCAGGATGCTGTTCTGCCCCTCATCCGACACCTGGATGATTGCATTTCCCGTCCTCACTGTACTCTCCCGGATCAAGGAAACATCTGCGCCAGCCTCTTGGCAAAGATCCTTCAAAAACCTGCCGTCTTCCCCGATCAAGCCGGCATGGAAGACCTTTGCTCCCGCCTTCGCCAGCGCAATAGACTGATTCAATCCTTTTCCCCCTGGGAAAATCTCCAGTGTCTGGGAAGTGATCGTCTCACCTGGTTTTGCAATGTGCTCTACCCGGTATGTATAATCAATGTTGAGTGAGCCAAAATTTAGAACTCTCACGTTTTCTCTTCCTTTCTATATTTCCTCTCCTATTGTCTCCTTTTCACCTTCGCTTTTCCCCTCACTGCATACCGCAGTGCTTTCCCGCCGGATCAATTCCGGCTGGAAGGTGATACATTTGTGGGACACCGTTTTGCTCTCCACCTCTTCTACCAACTGTTTAGCCGCTTCCTGCCCCATATCGTAGATTGGCTGACGTACCGTAGTCAACGGTACATCCAAAAGCTCCGAGAAGAAAATATCGTCATATCCTACCAGAGAAATATCTTCCGGCACACGAAGCCCTTTCTTCCGAAGCTGACTGTAGGCTCCATAAGCTGCCATATCATTAAATGCAAAGATTGAGGAAACCTTCTTTTCCAAAAGACAGTCTACAGCCTCCACACCACTTTGGCGGCCGTACCAGCCTTCGTAGATTAGTTCTTTTTGAAATGGTACTCCATATTCCTCCAGTGCTTTCTGATATCCCTGCAGACGCTCCAGGGAATCTTCCAGACGGAACGGCCCGGCAACACATCCAATCCTCCGGTGTCCCAGCTCCAGCAAATGTTTGGTTGCCAAATAACCGCCCTGCCGATGGTCTACGATTACCGAGCAGCATTCCGCCTCCACAAGGAAACGGTCGATCATTACAAAAGGAATTCTCAGCCTTTTCATCAGATCAATGCTCTCTCTGGCGCTATTTTGATCTGTATCCTGGGCCATACAAAATAAGATCCCGTCTACCCCTTTATCCGCCAGAACCTGGATATAAGACAGATCCCTTTCATGCTTATCATTGGTATTACACAAGATCAGATTCCATCCTTTTCGTCGGCACTCATCCTCCACACCCTTGGCCAGATTGGCAAAAAACACATTACTGACATCAGAAATGATCAGACCAATCGTCTCTGTCCTCTTTTTTACAAGCCCCACAGCCAATTGATTGGGATGGTAATTCAATTCCCTTGCCGCATTCATAATGGTCTCCCTGGTCGTACTTGGGATTTTCTTCGCCTTATTGTTCAGGACCAGGGAAATGGTTGTCACAGAAAACCCCGTATAATTTGCTATATCCTTGATCGTTGTCCTCAAAATATCTCAACCTCATCCGTCTGATTTCTATATCCTTCTATTCCGTCGGTCCCTGTCTTGTCCTGGATATTCTGTGAGTTTATTATAGCGTATATTTCCTTTTTTTGGTTAAAATAGTCGGCTTAAAATCCTGATATACCGCAAATATTTTTCAATCTCTACGTACTCGTTGGGTTTATGCGCCATTTCATCCTGCCCTGGTCCCAGGAGAATGACTGGGACCTCTGCCTGATCCCTTATCAGAATCGATGCATCAGTAAAAAAATGGATACCGGTATGTTCTACGCTTCCCGCCTCATACCGAATCGCCCGTTCAATGCGTTTCACCCATCCATTTCCCGGATCAGTCTCTATGGCTTTACGGTTATTTTCTAAGCGAAGTTCCATCCTAAGCTGTTCTCTGCTTTTTTCAATCAAAGATGCCCGGATCTCTTGAGTCCACTTAAGCACTGTTTCTGCCCCGATCCCAGGAACTGTGCGGATATCCATACGGATTTCCGCTTCATCTGGCGTCATATTTGGAGCAATCCCTCCCAAGATCCCTGTGATCTGGATTGTAGGCCTGCCCAATAGTTCATGCTCATAGTCCGCAAGCCTTTTTTTCAATTCCTGAAAAAGAGCGATCCCATACTCCACAGCATTGATCCCCTGCTGCGGATATGCGCCATGGCTGGTCTTCCCGTGAATCAATGCTTTGAGCCAGATACAGCCTTTTTGGGCTATCCCAATCCGGCCCCCGGTGGGCTCCCCGATCAGCAGAAGGGAAACATCCTCCATCAAATACTCTTTCAGGATCTGCTCTGCTCCCAGCCCGCCTTTTTCTTCATCACAAGTAGCAAAAAAATAAATCGTCTGCCGCGGCACATGGCCCTTTTTCTTCATCTGTCCCAAAGCATAGACCATCGCCGCAAGGCCGCTTTTCATATCACTTGCGCCTCTGGCGTAGATACAGCCATGTTTCTTCGAGGGCTGGTCCGGCTGGGTATTCCATTCAGACAATTTCCCATAGAGCACCGTATCCAGATGCCCGTTCCAGACCACTTTCTCACTTGTCTTTCCCTCTAGTACAGCCACCACATTGGCATGTTTTTTATCAATCTCCTGAACTACTGCATTCACACCACAGTCTTTCAGATAATCTGCCAGAAACCAGGCCAGCTTTCCTTCGTTATCTACACCATTGACACTAGGGATACTCAACACCTGATTTAAGAATTCTTCTTCGCTGTACTGTTTCATCTCATTTTCCATCCTATCTGCCGCTTATTTTGTCAGCCAGTCCATAATTCCTTGCCATACTTTGTCATATTCGTCCCACTGGCAGAATTCCATTGGTGCCCAATGAGGAGCGCAGTCAGATGTAAATACAGCGCTTTTTCCTTTGCCATATTCTCCAAAAGCGATGAATGGGTCTTCTCCAACCGTAACCGCCAACTCCGCCTCTGGTTTCAAGATGGTTTTATTATATCCCAATACTTCCGGCCATTCTGACTGAATTTCCTTCAATGCCTCATGCTCTTTAACTGTCACTGGACGGATACCCTCGCAGCGCTCCATTCTGTCATCCACTGTCAAAACCTCTACCGGCAGGACTTCCTGTACCGCCGTATCATGCCATTTTCCTTTTGCATCCACACCGGAGAAGGTCAGATACCCGCCTATCATCAAGAGACTTCCCCCATCCAGCACATAGTCCCGGATCAGATTTGCCCGGTTCGGCCGCTTCTCGCTCCTAGTAAATGTAGCGGAGGGAAGCAGAAGCGTATTTGCTCCAATGTCTGACAGAATCACACAATCATAGTCTTTCAGTTCCTCCATTGTAAATGGAAACTTTTCAATCGCTTCATGATTTGGTAAAAACGTCACTTCATAGCCGCCTTTTTCCAGCGCTTCAACAAGCCATTTCTCTCCGGTCTCATAAACCGACGTATAAAAACTATCAAATCCTTTCACATGGGTGGTATAGCTCACCCATGATTCTCCTGCAAGTAATACTTTCTTCATAATCCTTTATCCACCTTTCTTCACGATTCATTTCAATTATGACTGGTAGAGAGGCAGCCCTCCCACTCCCATTTCCTGATGTGTTCCAAACCGGCTCACCCAGTATCCTGCATGTCCTGAACCGCGCAGGCAACGGTTTTCAAAAGCCGTAAGATGCCCATTGGTCACTACATAGGTGGCCTGCTTATCATCCACATCTACCACTGTAAGGTTAGCATAGGAACCTGGGGACAGATTCCCATATCGTTTCCATTCCTGACAGCCAGTCCGTATAGCCAGCAACTTGGCCGGATTGGCTGTCATCGTCGCCACTGCGCTCTGACGGTCCAGCACTTGATCCTGGATCAGTTCCAGAATACAGGGAATATTATCTCTGGTATCTCCAAATCCTTTCATTGTAGACTGATTCTGTCCATCAGATACCAGAATCTTAATTTCTCTATCGGCCACCGCTTGCAGCGCAATCTCCTGTGCTTTCCTGTCGATCTGCAGTCCTTCTCTGCTGCCTCTGCCTCTGCGGAGCATGGTGGTTACAAATTCCCCTGTAATATGATCTTGTCTGCACAGATCTATCACTTTTTTCATAGCTTTTACCGGATCTCCATGGGTTCCGCAGCCTACTGCACTGGCATGCCCCAAATGAACAGCTCTCCCATCCGCCAGATCACAGATTCTTTCCGTATGGCGAATGTCCTGTGTATGAGACATAAATACCAGGCCGGCCTCTTCTGTAATCTGAAACAACTGCCGTATCTTCTCATCCGGAAGAAGGAAATGCCCCATATGTTCTTTAATTCCCACCGCATAGGGAGCCGTTTCATTGGTAATCCAGTTCCGGCTTAGCTTCTGATCCTTTCGTTCTTTGGAAAGCTCTCCTTTGAAGAGTTGGATCAGTTCTTCTGTATCCAGCATCGTTCCAAGTACATTGGCTCCTCCAATATAGGCTCCCAAGTTGATGGGAAGCCCTCTGTCAACCTCAGCCCCTAAAAGAGCTGGCGTCATAAATGTATTTCCAGCCCCCGGTGTCAGTCCCATCGTTACGCCATCCTCCACGGCCCCCCAGGCCGTCCGGGTATCAAACTCATAGAGGTCGCTGATATGCAGATGCATATCGATCAAGCCTGGCCATACTTCCAGTCCCCGGCAGTCAATCACCCGGTCCTCTGGCAGACAGCTGGCTTCTAGTACTACATCCTGAATCTGGTCTTTCTCAATGACCACATCCCGTATCTCCTCCATACGGCTGGCGGGATCTATCACCAACCCTCCTTTTAAGATTAAACGCCCTTTCCTTTCGTGGGCTTTTAGTATCCCATAGTCTAATGTTCCGTACATGCGTCTGCCCACTCCAAAATTAGATTGGCATAAATCTTAATTGCATCCAGATACTGTTCTACCGTCACATATTCATTGACCGCATGACACTGTTCCAGAGACCCAGGCCCATACTGCAGAGTCGGGCATTTCACGATATTGTACCAGGTACGGGAATCACAGCCAGCCGGAGATCCTACAATCTTCACATCCCTTCCCACCGCATTTTTATATGCCGTTTTGAAGGAATCTACGAAAGGATGTGTCAAATCCATTTCGAATGGATTTCCCGTCTGGTAGATGCTGATCTTCGGCTTATGCTCGGACAGCCATTCGTCTCCCTCACAGCGCTTCAGAATCGCATTCGTATATTCTTCCACCACCTGCTCATGGCTCATCAATCTTGGCAGATAATGAACACAAGTCTTAAAGCAGCAGTAATCCGGTATCGTAGAACCAGCTTCTCCACCGTAAATCACGCCCACATTACTGGACGGAGGCGGAAGAAGCGGATGTTTATACTTCAACAGCCAGCGATGCTCCAGCTCGTCGATTGCTTCCATCAGCTTATACGCCTTCTCAATTGCGTTAACCCCTGCAAGTTTTAATCCTGAGTGTACTGCGATCCCTTCTACCTCTACCTGAAAGAATACCCATCCCATATGGGCCGCGATCAATTCGTAATTGGTTGGCTCACATACTACCACCGCATCAGCCTTCACGCCGCTCATAGCTGCGCAGAGAGATCCGTTTCCGCCTCCCTCTTCATCGCATACAGAAGCATATTTGACTGTAACCGGAAGCTCGATGCCTGCGTCCTTCAGCAGTGCGGTAGCCATAACAGATGCCATCAGCCCTGCTTTCATATCTGCCACGCCAAGTCCTGTAATCCGATTCTCGATCACTTGGGGATTTAGCGGCGGAATAACCCAGTGCTCTTCATTTTCTGCCGGCATATGGTCAATATGCCCATTGAATAAAATAGATTTCTCCTGTTTCCCCTGGAAGGTTGCATACACATTATAGCGGTTCTCATAATTATGTCCCGTATTTCCCTCCCGGTAAAGCTCTTTACACTTTAAGATACTCTCTTCTTTTAAGGGATCTTTCTCTACTTTATCCGCTCCCAGTTCCTGAAACAGCTCTGCCATATAATCCTGACCGGCTGCTTCCAACCCGCCTTCAATCCCGTGGCCAATATCATGGGTATCGATACTGACTAATTTCAGCAGACAATCAATATATTTCTGCTTATTGGCTTCCAGCGCTTCTTGAATTCTCTTGTCTTCCATGATGTCCTCCTTTATTTCTGTTCTATATCTCTCGATAATTCTTCTATCTTTTTTGCCACTGCCTCCGCCAGCTTTGCATGCTCCTCAGCCGGGAGATGGATGCCATCATAATCCCCAGCCTTTACAAATTTTCCCGTTTCCAGGAATGTCCATCCCATTTCATCTGCCATTTTCCGCAAATATCCCGGAAGCCGTCTGCTTTTTTCTTCTGCGTATCTTCCAAATTCGTCCCGAAATGGACTCTTTTCTAATTCTCGGATCGGCGCCGGTGACAAAATCAGGATCTTGGCTCCTTTCTCCTGAAACACTTTGGCTACCGCTTTCACATTTTCTGCAATATCGGCCGGTTCTGAGGTATATTCGTCCTTACAGTCATTGGTCCCCAACATCACCGCAGCTACAGAGAGAGGGGCATTTACCTCAGCACATACCCGGGCTTCCAGATATCCATTGACAAATGCTTCCGTTGCGCTCTCATGCCGGGTAGTACGCCCGCATAGTCCGTTTTCAACAACCTGAAAATCTGCTCCAAGTTTATCCTGAAGAATGCCCGGCCACCTTTGTTTCCAAGGGATTCTTCCGTCCGTCTTCGGTTCGTATCCCCAGGTATTCGAATCTCCGTAACATAAAACCGTCTTCATCATTTTCTGCTTTCCCAGCGTTCTACAAAGTCCGCCGCATTTAAAATATCACTCCCCAGCCCCAGCTCTTCTGCAATAGCTCCAATCTCGGTTCGTTTGATCTTACTTTCCTTTAATATTTCATCCTGACTGAAGATTTCTTGTGCCGTGCCGTCTGCGATAATATGTTTATTCGCCATAGCTACTACTCTCTTGAAATTATCGGCCGCGAATTCCATGTCGTGAGTAATCGTAATCACACCAATTTCTTTTTCTTCCAAAATATTCAAAAGTTCTGAAAGGATCTTGATTCCTTTCAAATCCTGCCCAGCGGTAGGCTCGTCCAGGATAATATACTGTGGTTCCGTTGCTAAAATCGCTGCAATCGTAACAAATTTCCGGATAACATAAGGAATCTCGAAGGGATTTTTGTCCAGAAATCGTTCGATTTTCATGATTCCAGCCGCTTCCTCTACCTTTCTTTTGATCTCTTTTTCAGAACATTTATAATATTTAGGCATATAAGCAATCTCTGCATAAACGGACTGATTAAAGATTTGATCGTCTGGATTTTGAAATACATATCCCACGTGTCGGGCAATCTGAGCTGTGGTATAGTCTTTCGTATTCTTGCCGTCTACCAGCACATCTCCTTTGGTGGGTTTATGCAGACCATTCATCATTTTTACCGCCGTTGTTTTCCCTGCGCCATTCTGTCCCACGATTGCCACCCGCTCTCCTCGTTTTACCGTCAGGTTTAAATCTTCATTGGCGAGAAATCCGTTGGGGTACTCAAAATATGCATGTTTTAACTCAATCTGATTCACTGCTGCTCCATCCTTTCCCTCAATAATCTCACACATTCTTCCTTCGTCACCGGAATATGCGGTAATGTGATCCCATGCTTCTCCAGCTCTTTACTAAGAAAGACCGCTTGTGGAAGCATCGCTCCTTTTTCCAGGAGAGAAAAATCACTTAAGACCTCCTCTGCCGGCCCTTTTGCCTGAATCGTTCCATCTCCGATCACGATTACTTCATCAGCATATTCCGCCAGAAGATCCACTTTATGCTCTACCAGGACAATGGTCTTGCCTTCTTCTTTCAACATTCGTATGATCTCAAAAATTCCCTCTGTTCCTGCCGGATCCAACTGTGAAGTTGGCTCGTCTATCACAAAGATATCCATATCCATAGCAATAATTGAGGCAAAAGCTACTTTCTGCCGCTGGCCTCCAGAAAGCCGGTTCGGATCATTCTCAAGCAAATGCTCAATCTTTAAAAGTTCTGCAATCTCAACGACTCTCCGGATCATTTTTTCTTTCGGCACACCTAGATTTTCCAGACCTAGCGCAATTTCCTCAAAAACAGTTTTACGCACGCCGCTGATCTGGGTGAAAGGATTCTGGAAAATATATCCCATCTTTGTAGAAAGAACGTTCTCATCAATACTGCGGATATCTTCTCCTTCTACTAGCGCCTCGCCTTCCAGCTTCCCTTGATAGAAATGAGGAACCAACCCACGGAGAAGATTACAGAACGTAGTCTTTCCTCCCGCGTTCTCTCCGATCACCCCGTAGAATTTCCCTCTCTCCAGCGTACAATTTACACTTTTCAGCGCCGGCTCTTTCGCCAGAGGGTAGGTATATGTAACATTTTTTAATTCTATAAGATGCATAACACAATCCTCCCTACGATCAATGCGACAAACGCAAGATCAAATAAAATCACAACCGTTTTCTCTTTCCCACTCACCTTAGGAAGCTCAGACAGAAATGTATGTTCCACTGGTGCGGAGAACGCTCTCGCATCCATGGCGATAGACTTTTCCTCCGTGCTGGAAATCGCATTTAAGACCAAAGGCCCCATCACCGGAATATACGCCTTGGCTCTCTGGAATACATTTCCTTCTGTCTCGATTCCTCTCGCCTTCTGTGATTCCATAATAATTTTCGCATTCTGTCCCAGATCTGTGATAGTCTGGAAAGAAGAAAGGATCACGAAGGAAACCATATGAGAAACCCCTTTTTGTTCCAGCATATAAGTTAGATCCTCCATCGGCGTCATCTTTACGAACAAAATGAAGGCGCCGCTGAATGCCAGTACCAAAGCAACGATATTTAAACCAGACTGGATACTTTCTGTAGTTATACAGATCCCCCAAATCTGATAGAGTACGTGTTCTCCCGGCGAGAACGCCGCTTTTACCAGGAACAGAAATACGCCAAACAGGAGCAGTACCTTCCAGTACAGGGAAAAGAAGGAACGGAAACAGCCTGCTGCCGCTGAAATCAATATGAAGATAATAACCATGGCAAATCCGTAGATAAAATTCTGTACAATAAATGGAGATAATCCCAAGACCAAAAGCAGATTCGCCTTACTCAAAGGATTCAGATCCCGGATAGGATTACCGGTTCTTTTAGGCTCCATATATTTTTTCGCAAAATCGTAATTCATAAAGTACCTCCCGCTTTAAAGAATTTGCAGCCATGCCGCTGTATCAGCATGACTGCCCCCTTCCTAGTCCTCTTTAATAAAATATTTTCCATTCGGAAGTTTTACAACAAATCTTGCCGGCATTGCCTTTAATACAAAGAAAATAATGATCAGGCAAATAATCTTGTCGGTTAATTCAGAAGTCAGTTCGCTGACAAATGTAGCCGGAACCACGTCCCATCCAGCAGCCATCAGAGTTGTCACGATCACACTGGCTCCCGTCCCTACAAATCCACCATAAAGGGTAGCCGTGATCGGCACTGCGATACAGGTACTGATGATTCCAATCATGATACCGTTCAAAGGCGCTTTCCAAAATGCAGAGAACATGCCTTTCTTAGCCATCAGATTGGCCAGAACACCAAACAGCATTCCAATCACAGTGTAAGGCAGCAATGTTGGCAGAGAAATTGCATTAATCAATCCGCAGCCAAGTCCTACTAATAGACCTGGTCCCCATCCGCAAAGAGCGCCGACCACAAAAGTTCCAATACTATCTAAGAATACCGGAAGTTTTAAAAGTACAGCCAGCTGGCCTCCTACTACATTTACCGCAATTCCGATTGGGATCAAAAAGATTGCCAGTTTATTCAGTTTTTGTTTCTGTGTACTCATTTTGTTTTCCTCCTTTTCTCTCTCTCGCGGTCTCACAACGCATTTTCGTTTGGTAAACCGTTTTTCCTTTTATCTATGTACAGATTATAACTTGATTTTTTATTGTTTTCAACTGGGAAAATTCACCGATTTGGTAGATTTATTTTATCCTATTTACACAAATAAAAGTTTTTTTATTGTAATTTTATACAAATTATTTCCTCATTTTTGTTTATATTTACTTTTTGATAAATCGTTTTACTCATCTAACAAAAAAGACAGCCAAAAATACTTTGCTTTTTTGACTGTCATCTCTTTCTTTTATAAAATTTTATGCCTCTTCTTCCAGCAGATTGGTCATACTCTTCAGACCAATCCCGATTGTAGAAGCATTATGCAGAAGCGCCGCCGTATTGGGCATAATTCCCCCTGCCGCTCCAAGTCCCAGGATTCCTGTGTTGATTCCTACGATCGAACGGTAGTTGGAATGAATCCGGTTCATCAGCTCCATGCTCAGCTTTCTGAGCCTGACCAGACTGTAGAGGTCCTCTCCGGAAATGGTCACATCCGCGATCTCCCTGGCAATCTGAGCCCCTTCATTCATAGCGATTCCCGCATCTGCCGCTGACAATGCCGGGGAATCGTTGATACCGTCTCCCACCATGATCACCTTTCGTCCCGCTTCCTTTTCCTTCTCCACAAATCTCGCTTTGTCTTCTGGGAGCACTTCCGCGTAGTATTGATCCACCCCGGTTTTTGCCGCAATGGAACGGGCCGTCTTCTCACTGTCCCCGGTCATCATCACAACTTTTTTGAGACCGCGGTCCTTTAGCTGGCGCACCACATCTGCCGCCTCTTCCCGCAGAGGGTCCGCAATCGTAATAACTGCCGCCAGCTCCCCTCCTTTCGCCAGATAAAGGTAGGAATATTCCTCTGGGAGATGCTCCAGCATTTCACGGTGTTCTTCTGGAAGGCGGACCTTCTCATCTTCAAAGATGAAATGAGCGCTTCCGATCAGGACTCTCTCCTCTCCTACATTGGTGGCAATACCATGAGCCACCACATATTCCACCCTACTATGAAGTTCATCGTGGCCCAGTCCCCTTTCTACCGCCTTTGCTACTACAGCGTTTGCGATAGAATGAGGAAAATGTTCCTCCAGGCAGGCTGCCAGACGCAGAAGCTCATCCGCGTTTTCCTGACAGGTGGATACCACATCGACCACGGTAGGCTGCGCCTTCGTCATGGTTCCTGTCTTATCAAACACGATGGTATCTGCCTCTGCCACCGCCTCCAGAAATTTCCCGCCTTTCACTACAATGCCATGATCGGAGCACTCCCGCATAGCGGAAAGCACAGACACCGGCATGGCCAGCTTCAAAGCGCAGGAGTAATCTACCATCAGCACAGACAGCGCCTTCGTCACATTACGAGTCAGAAAATAAGTAAGAAATGTTCCGGCAAATGTATAAGGCACCAGCTTGTCCGCCATATGCTCAGCCTTTGCCTCCACTGTTGATTTCAGCTTTTCGGATTCTTCGATCATATGGACAATCCGCTCATAACGGGTATTCCCTTTGGCTCCCTGCACGCTTAAGACCAGCTCTCCTTCTTCTACCACCGTTCCGGCATAGACTTGGCGTCCTTCCTTTTTCGCTACCGGTACCGACTCTCCGGTGAGAGAGGCTTGATTTACCATTGCCTCACCAGAAACTACTACCCCGTCCGCCGGAATGGTCTCGCTGACCCGTACCAGAAGCTCATCGCCATTTTTTATAGAGTCAAACGGGACTAAAATCTCATCCTCTCCCCGTTTCAGCCATACCTTATCCACCTTTAAAGCCATACTCCTTGCCAGATCATCCACAGACTTCTTATGCGTCCACTCTTCCAGCAGTTCCCCCAGGTTCAGCATAAACATAACAGAGCTTGCCGTATCAAAATCTCCCCGCAGGATAGACACCAGGATTGCCGTCCCATCCAGCACCGCCACTTTGATCTGCCCCTTCAGAAGACAGCGGATCCCGGCCGTAACATACCGCCAGGATCGGAAGATAGTCAGTACCACCCGCACAGGGCAGGGCAGAAACAGCCGTTCTATCCCTTTCCGCACCGCGCAGGCCATTATCTTCTCTTTATAATATTGGTTCAGCTCCCTCCCCGTATTTTCCGGCACAAGACTTTTGGCAGTTTCCTTCTCCAGATCCAGCTCCCCTATCGCCCGGATCAATGCCAGCCGGTCACTTTCATATGTTACCGCCACACTTCCAGTGCGTTCATAAACCTTCACATCCGCCACACCGGGGACCTGCGTTAAATAGCAGTACACGGCTTCCGCCTCATGTATGGCAAAAGAACCCGATTCGGCAACGAAACGGATTCTTCCCTGAATCTCATGAGCAATTCTGCATTTCATTTACTCAACCTCTTCCTGCTTCTGCTCTTCTTCCCTCTGGCGATTGATCTCTTTCGCCTCAGCCAGTACATCCTCCGCATTCTCCTGTACCCTGACAGTCGCTTTCATCACGCACTCCCTTCCTCTCAGTCCTGCGGCGACCACATTTGTGTAGACCTTCTTGGCATCCTGGCTGCCCAGAATCTTAAGTCCGGCAGTTCCAAATAGAACTCCCGCTCCAAATAATCCAAGGCCTTTCGTACATTTCATACAATCTTTCCACATATTCCATCATCCTTTCTCATATGTATCTTTCATATTCCCTATACTTTAGCACAGGAAATAGAGATTGGCATGCAAAAAATGCATTGTTGAGAAAAATTGATCGCATTAATTGGGGCCGGGGGATTTTTAAAAATCCCCC
>CABPCP010000075.1 GCA_902406105.1 uncultured Mordavella sp. | reverse complement strand
GGCCGGGGGATTTTTAAAAATCCCCCGGCCCCACTTAAAAAAGCCCTGTCCCTTTTCGGCATCTTTTTATTCCCCAGAAATCCGTTTCCATATTTCTTCATCATACCGTCCCCGCAGAAGCTGTCCAATTGCCAGAAACATAAAGGCGAACAAAATAAACGTGTTCCTTTCCGCCGACTCTGGCGCACTTAATTGTCCGATCAATACTCCCAATCCGCCTCCTATAAAAAGATCAACCATGTGTTTTTTCACCTTCAATTTTTTCGTTTCTTTTAACGAAAGCAAAAAATTATGATCTGCAGTCTTGCGAAACTGCTCATCAGAAAGTCTATCTCCATTCAGCAGTTCATGAATACTGACGTCCAATTCCTCGCACAAAGGGGATAACATTGAAATATCTGGCATATATTTCCCGGTTTCCCAGCGTGAAACTGTCTTATTAGTCACTCCCAGCCGTTCTCCAAGCTGTGCCTGTGTAAGTCCTTTTTCTTTTCGCAGCTGCGCAATAAACTCCCCCACTTTTCCCTGATCCATATGCCCACCTCCATGGTTAAGATAACATAAATACGTTTAAATGGCATTCCCATAAATAGCGAATTCAAAAAGGGACAGGGGATTTTCAATTTGGGCCGGGGGATTTTTAAAAATCCCCCGGCCCCACTTAGTACTTAAGCCGGATCAGTCCGCCTTTTTCCTCATATCCTGTATCCCACATTTCATTTAAAGAGAATATTTCCGCCTCCCCATAAGTCGCCGTCTTGATCTTAAGATCCTCTTCCAAGTCCTCATAGCCTACCAGCAGGAACCAGTGCCAAGTATAATCCTTGAACTGCTTCACATCCTGATGCCGCAAAAGAAGACAGGGGACTGGCATCCCCTGATCGATCTGTTCCATGATAAAGGTTCTGGCTTCGGCGGCGCTCTTCCTTCCGTCAAACACACTCATATCCACATGGATCTGACAGCCTTTTCTGTCATTGACATCTCGGATATACCTTTGAAATCCGTCAATAAACCACTGCGGATTCTTCACGCCTCCTACTCTGGGGCGGATGTAAGGCTTCATGATCTGGCTGAATTCCCGGTAATCCCGAATCGACAGATTATCCTTGTCGAAAGGATACAACTGATCTAAATCTCGATATTTAGCAAAATATATGCAGCAGTCGCAGGCCGTCGCCGCGGCGCAGCCTCCCATATTCATCACAATATTCGTAAACCAGTCTTGATTCCCGCCAAAAGCCCCCTCTATGGTAAAATAGGGTATTTCCTTCCACATAAATCATCACACCTTGTCTGTCAAAAAATCATCTGATAATATTCCAATGCTTTTTTAATTCCGTCATTCTCCACCGTATCTGTCACATACTCCACATAAGGATCCAGGACAGCATCGTGTTTCCCCATCGCGATCCCATGAGCGGCATACCGAAACATGGACAGATCATTGGAACTGTCTCCCACCACATAGATGCATTCTTCATCCAGTCCCAGATAATCCTTCATAAACTGGATCGCTGTGGCTTTAGAAAATTTTTTCTGAATACATTCATACATTCCCCCGCCTCTGTCTATCGGTTCCATATCTTCACTGATCATTTGGAAAAAGCGTTCCTTTTCACTTTTCTCATCCATATATGCCAATATCTTATCGTACTGAAAATCTTTTTTTTCAATCCAGCTCTCCCTGCCAAGGCCCAAACCCGCCATATATCTTCTGGAACTTTCCAACTGCTCAAACCGGTAAATCCGGCTGGAAAAATAAATATCTTCTGTCCCTTCCAGAAACCCTTCCACGCTGCAGTTTTCCATAGCGTCGATCAACTCTTTTCCCCGCTCAAAGGGGATCGGATGTTCCAACAGTACCTGATCCTCATAAACAAGATAAGTCCCGCAGCCGCACAAGAAGCCATCAAAACCAAATGCTTTGATGGCCGGAGGCAGACTGCAAAAGGTCCGCCCCGTATTGATAAATAGCTTATGTCCATTTGCCCTGGCGCTTCGCATCGCTTCCTTCGCGCTCTCAGGGATCTTTCCGTCAAGCTCACTGATCAAAGTTCCGTCGATGTCAAAAAACAACGCTGCCATAATTCCTCCTTTGTGTTCTATTCTCCCGCGGACTTTCGCCTAAATATAGACGACTGTCACCATGCTGAAACACACTTTCCCTTCTAGATTCAGTACTGGACCGCCGGGACTTCCGCCCTGGTTTTTCTCTTCCACTCCGGCGAACACTGTCTCAACTCTGTTCACCACATTCCAGTGCTTCGGCACATACAAACTCACGCTGCTAAATGCCGCATCCAGTCTGATATCCGCCTTTCCTCTCTGGATCAGCGCATTATCAAGGTAAATTTTTATTCCCCCAAAAGAGCATTTCACATCTGCTCCAAGGAAATCATCGGAATTTACATATTTGATACTGCTGGAAAAAGAAGTGACAAATTCCATCCATTGTCCTTCTGCCGACTCTGTTGTCCAGGTCCCATTTCCATCATGGAAACCGCTGTCCGGCTGATGGCCATCCCAGTCTCTCATATCCTTTTTCCCCGGTCGAAACAACATCCCGCAGCCTATACTTCCCAAAAGCGCCGCGCCAAGGATCGGCCATGGCACCAGCGCCTCGATCCCAAGAGGTTCTGCATAGATGATACACAAAAACGCGATGGAAAACAAGACTCCTGTGATACTTTTATGTCCAATGCTCTTGATCAGCCATGCCGCGAAAAATACAGTCAGGATCAAATCCCAGAAATGGATTCCCTCAAAAATACCTAGTCCGCTCACAATCAAAAACACTGCCGCTAAAATAAAAAATACTCCCCAAAATATCCGTTCTTTTTTCATGATCTCTACCTCTTTTCTCCCAGTCTTTCTCTTAAAGGCTTATAGTAATATCTGGACACATACACTTGTTTGTGGGAACCTTGGAACTCTACCATACAGGATGAAGGCAGTGTTTTGGTCACTGCGTAGATTTTCCGCAGATTCAAAATCGCGGATTTGGACACTCGCATAAAATATCCCGGAAGAGATTCTTCCAGCTCATAAAGGCGCTTCCCGGTCTGATAGGTCTCTTTCCTGGTGTGAGCATACACACTCCCTTCTTCTGTTTCAAAGAAAAGAATCTCGTCCAACCCCAGATAATACTCAGTATCCCCTTTAAAAAGCGCCAGTTTCTTCTCCCCTGCCTCTATAGCGGCTACTGCCTTCTGGATTCGCTGAACAGTCTCGCTAAAACTTCCGGCTCGGATGACTACCTCTTCTTCTGTTAAATTATCCTGGATCTCTACTCGTATCTTCATCGTTCCTTCTCCCTGGACTTATCTAACCACAACTTGACCGAAAAGTAAACGCTTTTCACCCAAGTGGCAGGGATTGACTGGTAAGTGGCAGATTTTCTCTCCTAAGTATACAATGGTATCTCTTGACACAAACAGAGATTCGAACTAAAACAAAGGAAACCGCTTCGGTATGCCTGATACCGAAGCGGTTTTCTCTATTCTTTATGCCGCGCTGGCAGTTCCCCTGGAGTTTCCTCCTCTTCCGCAGAGCTGTTCAAATTCCTGGAGCTTCTGCCTTGCTTCTGGAGACAGGTTCCTGGGTACCTGAACCTCCACCGTCACATATTGATCCCCATGTACGGACGGATCCTTCATGGAAACGATTCCTTTTCCCCTCAGCCGGATCTTGCTTCCCGACTGAGTTCCTTCTTTGATCTTGCACAGCACGTTTCCATAGATGGTCTGTACTGTGGCTTCCCCGCCAAGGGCCGCCGTAGCAAATGGAACCCGCACCGTAGTATACAGATCCATGCCCTTTCTCTGAAATCCGGGCCGCTCTCCCACCGTCACTTTCAACAGCAGATCTCCTGCCTGGCCGCCTCCCGCGCCGGGCTGACCTTTCCCTCTCAAACGGACGGTCTTGCCGCTCTCAATCCCTGCCGGGATCTTGACCTGTAAAGACTGAACACTCCCATCCCCACTATTTTCCAAATGGATCATCTTCTCACAGCCAAAGGCCGCCTCATCAAACGTAACCGAAATATCTGCGTGAAGATCCGCTCCCCTTTGCTGATAGCTTCTCCCTCCAAAGCCTCCGGAGAAAGATCCTCTATGGAATCCCTGGCCGCCAAAACCATCGAATTGGGAATCATGAAAGGCATCGCCAAAAATATCTTTAAACAGATCGTCCATATTGCCGCCTTCAAAATGATACTCCCGATAACCGCCATTTCCGCGGCTGCCCGCATATCCGCTCTGACCGCTCCATCGTCCCTGACCGTTCCACTGTCCCTGACTTCCATCAAAGGCCGCATGGCCGAACTGATCATATAGTTTTTTCTTTTCTTTATCACTCAGCACATTGTAAGCTTCTGTGACTTCTTTAAACTTTTTCTCCGCTTCACTGTCACCCGCGTTTGTGTCTGGATGGTATTTCTTCGCTAATTTTCTATATGCTTTCTTAATTGCTCCCGGATCCGCATCCCTGCCGACTCCCAGGACATCGTAATAATCTCTTTTCTGTGTCATATTATCACCACCTGTTCTATTTGTAATATAACACTCGTTTTTTGTGATGTCAAGAGAGGGGGGGAATATTTTTCAATCACGCCTGCTCTGGGTTTATGCCTCCCGGTATGCCCGGTCGATCAGTGGTTTCGCCTTTTCAAAATCTTCCGCGCATTTGATCGTTATCTGTAAATCTCCGGTTCCATAATGACCAATATTTCGCATATCCCTGGTAAATCCTCGTTCTAATCCTACGGTATCTGGGTTTAGCTTTAAAAACAAATGAATTTCCTTGCTATATATCTCAATACAGACAAAATTTTTCACTTTTTTGTACGCCAAATATAACTTTACTTGGTTCGGTACAATATCATCTCCCAGAGATTCTATATAATCGCAGATAGATTCATAGATAGCGCAAATCGATTCCTGCGCTGTTTCCAGTTTCTCCAAATGTGTTTTTTCATTACAATTTTTCTTTTCTGCTCTATCCGCCGTTTCTGTAATACTCTTTACTACCGGAGCGTTTAAATGCTCAAACAGTATCAAATCTCCGTCATATTTTTGATATTTTACCAGCTTGATATTTCTCTGCATCTGATTGACTGCATGCAGATCATACTTGGTAAAATCATTCGCCACACAAATCACACAGGGGATAGACCAGTCAATCTGTTCCGCGGCTTCCATTCCCAGCTTTTCAATCACCAGTAATTTGAAATCCGCCTTATGATCCAGTAGCCAGTCCAGATAGAATAGTCCCTGATTTATCACATTTTCATTACTGCTGCGTTTATACTCAAAAATGACCGGACAATTATTCTCGTCAATACCAATACTGTCCATCCGGCCATTCGTAATTGCATATTCGCTTTTTAAAAAGCGGACGCCAAAAAATATCTCCATGTTTTGTTCGATGAGATTTTGTAATTCCTTCTCTAAAACCGCCGTTGATGAATTCAATTGACGGACTTCATCCTGGACGGAAAATAATTTGATCTCCGACATAGTTTTTTCCTCTCTGCTAAAATATCTGCCTTTGCATTTCCTTTTGAAATTCTTCCAATGCTCTCAGCCTTTTCATTCTCCGAAGTTTAATCCCGCACACATCGCAAATGTATTCCAGCCCTGCCTCTAAAATCACATTAGACACACGGATTTCTTTCGGCGCGCCATATTCAAAGATGAACGCGATTATTTCATCCGCAATCGATACCCCCGCATCATCATCCGGCTCCTGCAGTTCGCAGGTAATGATCATTCCGCTTTCTGCCTCTGCGATCACACAAAGCAGTGGATTGGCAGGACGTTCATATTTTTTATCTTTAATAGTGACCCCTGTTCCCCACACATCCGCTTCCAATACTGCATCACATTTTTCCGCCTCTGCCAGATCTTCCAAGAGAATTTCATCTGTCAGGATCAATTTTTTAAACCGAAACATGGTAAAAGGAAGCGTTTTTTCTCCAAAATTCCAGGTTTTCTTTCCTTCTCCAAACTCAAAGCAGAACATATTCCCATTCTCGAAGTCAACGGAAACGTCTGCTTGTTTATAGTATTCCAAGGCAAGTTTCAGGTCCCGCAGGTGTTCTGTCATCCGAATCACTTCTTCCCGATCCATCTGCCAGGGTCTATATCCAGGTTTGAAGGACAGAAAGTATAACCACTGGTTCCTGCCGCGATATTTATAACCCAGATCTTTAATGACTTTTCTCTGCTTTTCTGTCAGCTCCTCTCGATTTCCCCAATAGCAGGTCAGATTCTTCTGCTGTGACATGGCATATTCAGGAGTCAGATTCAGCGCCTCCTGCATCGAGAGCATCAGAAAATCATTCAGGCCTTCATATCCTTCATAGATAGAAATCCCATAACACTCACCGCCTCGACCCAGGATACTAAAGAACACCATATCCTCTTCTGCCCCATTTCGTATCCCTATCAAATCCAGATCCCAGAGAAATTCCCACGGTTTCTGCTCTTTGATTTCTGTTGCCGCCTGATATAATTCTTTCCATTGGTCTAAGTTTGCTTCTGTTCTCATTATCCTTTATCCTTTGTTATTAAATATTTAGTCAAGCCGCCGCATTCGCATTAATTCTATCGATCACCTTTCGGATCCCGTTCCACACACTTATATCCGTAAATATTTCCGCAATACTTCCATGATCTGTAAAGGGCGCCCCCTGCAGAACAGATAAGTCTTTCATGATTCCATTATGAACAATATACTCTACAATTTGATTTACGAAATAAATCTGTCTGCTGTCAAGATTCGTCTTCTCCAAGTATTCGGAAAAGGCTTCTTTTGCCGCATTCATATCTAACCCCACAATCTCGCGCACAAATTCTCCCAGCGGCTTCTGTCCATATTCTGCTTCGTACTCTTCTTTTGTCCCTAATTCACTCCACAAAATCTCCTCCAGCGCTTCGACATCGCTTTGTGATAAAGGCTTATTCTTTTTCAATTTTGCGATAACGATATGGTCTTGATGTTGTCTTACATAATATTCCGCTTTCGCTTTATAGTTTTTTAACTCGTCATTATCCAACTCTGATTCTTTCCATTCCATAGACAGAATATCATCTTCAAAATTTGTATCATAACGATGCTCGGTTTTCGGAATATATTTCATCAAACCGCGCAGGTTCTTTCGTATATGCTCAAACTCATCGATCCCTGCATTGTCCAAATAATCTGTATGAAGGATCTTCTCAATCAACTCCCCCTGCACCATAATCTCTGGAATGTTGGCCACACTCGCAATCGCTTTTACCTTCCTATATAGATCGTTTCTTGCTTTCCCATACTTTTTCCCCGCAAGATAAGCAAGTTCCAAACCATAGAGCAACGCATCAAAACGAACCGCACTTGCCTCGTCCCCATCCGGCTGGATCAAGGGCGCCAGTTCATCCTGAACAAGTAAAGTGTCCTCATAATTCAAAGTTTGGTAGTTTTCCTCTTTGGCATACAACTCTACATACTTCAAATGCTGTCGCACCGCAAAATTCTTTCGGTTCAGGCGCCTTACCTTACCGCTCAACTTTTCTACCAGCGCATTGCGATAAGCAATCAGCCGGTCCGTTTGATATTGAAGGTCCTGAAGTTTAAAGGCCATCTGAAATTCCAAATTAAAAATCGCTCCCTGAAGAGCCAGTTGGTTTGCAGTCGCTTTTCCTTTATTCATTCGAAAGAATTCAAAATTCCCACAAAAATCAAAAATATAAAACTTGGTTTTATCCTCTCCATCCAGCAGTCCCGGACAAAGCCTGGTTCCTCTTCCGATCATCTGCCAAAATTTCGCTTTACTCATGACTTTCTTAAAAAATACCAGGTTTAGAACCTCCGGCACATCAATTCCGGTATCCAGCATGTCTACGGAAATCGCAATCTGGGGCAGTTTTTGGGGATCTGAAAACTCATCAATCGCACTCTGGGCATAGGTCATGTAATTATCAATAACCTTGGCATATCCGGGAAGATTCGGGTACTCTTTGCCAAACACCTCCAATATTTTTTCCGCATGATCGTGATTTTTTGCAAAAATAATGGTCTTTCCCAACATCTCCCCATAATTAATCCTAAGCCCCTGCTCCATCAGAGTATTTAAAGCCTTCTTTATCGTATCTTCGTTAAAAATCCAAGAATTCAACGCCGATGAACTGATTTTCTCTGGAAGTTCACCTTCCTCGTTCTGGAAGGTTTCTTCATATTCCGCCTTATCTTCCTCTGAAAGCTCATCATAAACAATCCCCTGTTCCACGAACTTCAGAGTTGTCTCTACGGAAAGAAAATCTACCAGGTACCCGTCTTTGACGGCCTGCGCCAGATCATATCCATAGGTAGGCACTCCATTTTCCAGTTCAAACACGTTGTAAGTATTTTTATCAATTTCATCTTTAGGCGTTGCTGTAAGACCAACCAAGGGTGCGTCAAAATATGTAAAAATATCCTTGTATTTGTTATAAATAGACCGGTGGGCCTCATCGCAGATCACAAGATCAAAATGTCCACAGGTAAATAGCTTCCCCTCCACATCTGCTACAGAATCAATGCAGTTGATCATCGTTTGATAGGTGGAAAATACGCAGTGGGCCTGATAATTATCCTTTTCTTCGCAAAGATTTGTCACAGATAAATCCGGCAGCAAATTCACAAAACTTCTCTTTGCCTGTGTCACAAGGGAATTACGATCTGCCAAAAACAGAATATTTTTCACCCAGCCGCAATGCAGCAAAACTTCACAGAGGGCAATAACTGTCCTGGTTTTCCCAGAACCCGTGGCCATGACCAACAGTGCTTTTCTCCGATTCTTCTTTCCAAAGCTGTCGCATACTGCCTTAACAGCCCCTTCCTGATAGTATCTTCCGGCAATATTTTTATTCACAGAAATATGCTCCAGGCTTGTTCGCATAGCCTGAAGATTAAACCATTTTTCCAAATCCCTCTTTGAATAAATGGCAGCCGTCTTTCTCTCTGGATATTTTCCGTCATCAATCCTGGTTTCAAATCCATTGGTAAGGAAGATTACTGGTCTGCGCCCATACTTCTGTTCCATTAGATCCGCATATAATTTAGCCTGCTGGCGTCCTTTTGCCGGATCTTCACAGATTCGTTTTGCCTCCACGATCGCAAGCGGCTTCAGAGAATCGTCATATAGTACATAGTCCACTTTCCCAACTTCCGACTTATTCGGCATACCAGAAATCTCTACTTCATTGATCCAATTCTCCCCTTCTATCCATCCCGCATCCGTAAGCATAGTATCTATATAGATTTTTCTGGTTTCGTATTCTGTCAAATCTAAAGGTTTTGTTACATAAGTCTGCTGTTGTTCTTCCCGCCTTGCAGTCAATTCTGCTTTCAAAGATTTATTCTCATTAATCAAAGCTTGCAGATCAATCTCCGATATCTGCGGTATTGTCATGAAAGAGGCCTTCTGCGGCTGCTCCAGATATTCCTTATGAAATTCCCCTGGCACATAATGTTCCCCATAGCAATAAGCGACAAAGTCCAGAAAGATATAGAGATTCTCCAGGCATAGTTTCGCCTTATCCATAGAAATTTTCTTACCATTATGTGCCGCGCTGTTTCCAACTTTCCGTATAAAATCCAAACGCCGCCAGATATCAATCCCCACGATATCTCGGAAGTCTTCTGTATTCATAAGGCTGACCAGCTTGTCCTGATACGGTCTTTCCAGCGATTTATCCACGGAATACATCCATTTGATCGCAAATTCCATAGCCCGGCGACAGTTAATGACACTGGCTTCAACGTCAATATTTAAAATTTTTTCTGCCGAAACTGCCACATTAGAAAATGCGTCAAACTGCGGCTCTTTTTTTAAGAAATCAAAGTTGGTCATTTTCTATCACCTCTTACTTTGTATTTTTGATAATAATTATGCTACATATATAAATTTCATAAGTTTCGATTTGTCGGTTTCTTTCTTGAACTGAACAAACCGCCGTTGCAACTCAACTGGAGGCAAGTAAAGACCAATATTTTGCAGTTCCTGCGCATTGATATTTGCCTGCCCAATAGCCGTTTTGCACATTCCAAGCAACATTTGTTTTGAAAAGTCTGTGTTTAGGAAGGCCGAAAGAAATTCTGGAAGAATGCGATCCTTAACTCGTATCCGGATCACAAACCCGGCCAAAACCATCATTTCATCTCGATCATATACACAAGTCTTGCCAACCAATTCCTTACTGTTTGTCCTATTAAAAAGTACATCTCCCCGTCGCACAGTGCATTTATCCAACTCATTATCCGGGATATCTATGCGTTTAGTATCGGATAAATCCAATTCTCCGCCATAAGTAATATTGTTCATACGGAGATACGGGTACTTCCCGCCATCAACAGCTGGTCTGCTAGAACCATAACGGACCTCAGTAACAATGTCTCTAATAGTACCTATTTCCCATCCCATTGGATTTGCAGGATATACTCCAAACATCTCGACAAATCGGGCTTTGATGAGATTATCCAAATAACATATCTCTTGTTTACGAGCATTTATTATTTGAGAAACCTTTTCAACAACCCTAGTAATCTCGTTCTGCTTTGATAAATCTGGCAGAGGAACCTCAAAGCTTCTCAAAATCGACATATTAATATTATTTTGTGCAACACCCCTGCCAATATTATTCACATAAGATTTCTTTGATTTTAAATAATAATAAAGGTAATCTGTACTTAATTGTTCTTTATCTTTTATTGTTATTCCAGCAATTGCTTGATTTGTGCAAGCATCAAACCCTAAAATTCCCACTTCGCCAAGAGTTGCAAATATTGTATACAAAACACTTCCCTTACTTATCATTTTTGCAGATGACCCGTTGAGCCCCTCTTGAGTAATGAATTCATCTGCTTCAGTAATATATTTACCTTTTATGTTACCAATCTTAATCCAGGGAATTGTTCCATCAACCCAAAACTGTGGTTTTGATCTTGTTGGTGTACCACCTGACACAATATTACAAATCTCTCCTAAAGTCTTTACTTTCATCTGTCATCCCCCACGAGCTACTCGCAGTGCCCATTCTCATTCCGCTTCGCTCCATGCTCATGTTCTGCTGTCGCAGAATCATCTGCCAATGTCATGCATGCTTTCGTGAGCAAGCTCCCGTGCATGCCTGCCATTGGCAGAAGGCTCTGCTCGTAGCCCCACAAATATCAATCTACATATTCTCTATGCAATATATTTTTGATGAGATGTCTTCACATTGTTTTGATTCACAATGGCATACTGCATGGTTGTATCTATCTGGGAATGTCCTAATATCTTCTGTACCTGTTCAATGGGCATCCCTTTATCAATTGCCCTCGTTGCCATCGTTCTGCGAAATTTATGGGGATGTATCTTATTCAAGTTCAGCGATCGTCCAAGTTCTCTTAGGCGAATTTCCACTCCACTGATCTTAAGGCGATCATGCGGCGCATCTAATGTAACAAACAGTGCCGGATTATTATCCATACGGCTTTCTATATATTCCTTTAAGTGTATTTTAGCTTTTGCATCAAAATAAACTCGCCTTTCCTTATCCCCTTTCCCAAACACAACGCACTCCCGTTGTTCGAAATCTACATTATCGATATTTAAGCTCACCAATTCCCCTACTCGAATACCCGTAGAATAAAGAAGGTCGATCATAGCACGGTCTCTTAAAACCTTGCAGCCATCCCTTATTTTTTCAATATTTTCATCAGAGATTATTTCCTTTACGACGGTTTTCGTCTTTATCTTATGGATTCTTCGCATGGGACTTTTTAATATAAAATCCTCTTCCTCAAGCCATGAAAAAAAACTGGATATATTTCTTCGAATATTATCAATCGTAACATTACCACAATGATTTATTTTTTGGTAATCTACAAGATATTTCCGTAACTCTTCCGTCGTAATTCTTCGTATTGGTGTTGCTGTATGTAAAAGCAAATGTTCTATAGTAGTCTGATAATATTTTAGTGTACGTTCGGAGCAGCCTTCAATTTTTTTCGCCTCAAGGAAGATCTGCAGATATTCCTCATTTGTAATATTCTCTTTTTGAATCTCATTTTCTACAAGATTTTTTAACAATACCTCCTGTAGCTTTTTCATCTGGGCGATGCTGAGATACTCTGCCATTTCGTTTAAAATACTGACCAGTTTTTCTTCCATCGTATCTTCTCCTTTTTAACTAGGAGTATATCAAACTTCTGGCAATTGCATATAATTACTTTCTAAATAATTTTATTCTCCATAAAACATTCGAAAATATAGGACGGATTCTCATAGTAAAAACTGCTGTTATAATCGTCAATCTTTTCACTCACTATCGAGTGGTAAACTTTTATCATTGCGTCAATTATATCTATCTTCTTTTCCTTAGCCACCTGTTTTATTAACCTTTTATACACTTTGCCAATATCCCAATACGTTGGAATTGAATACGTACACTCTCCCACATTATCGAACTGACCTTCTGAGATATTCGCTTCCTCTATAAAATCCTGACATACCCGGTCTATATTATCACTATGGTATACGTCTGCCAAATCATATATTTTCTTCAATCGTTCTTTTCCTAATGCATCTACGATATCTGATCTCTTATTATGAGTCTGCCTGGCAATATAATCGATCAGGCTACAGGTAAAAAACAAATCATTATCTTTCGGATCTTCTCTCCCGTTTGGATTCATAATTATTTAACCTCCTCATATCCTCGATATTCCAGACATTTTAGAGCGGCATTTGTGCAAAAATTAATCTGATGGGTCGGATATTTAAATTTTGCTAATGACCAAAACTGCTCTCTCGTAATTATTCCCTCAATATAATCAGAAATGTAATTATAAATCTGATCATTCGCCATAGCTCCAATTACAATATCATAATCATGCTCTTTTCCGCCTCGGCAGGCAATGATAAAATCCAGCCACTCTTCTGACATTTCCTGAAAATCTTTAATCTTTAATCCCATATCAAGGCGCACATCATAAATAGAAACAATCTTTGTATCATAGCGCCGCGCCCAACGCTGTGCCTGCTCCTTAATAATTGTACAGTAAAACCCCGGACCAAAATCTTTTGTATTCCGCCCAATTCTGATTTCTGGCCTTGGAATCGCTTCATATCCACCATGAAATACTGTCATTTTTCCCATATATTTACCTCTCTCCAAAATATTCCTGCATCAGGCTATCAAAAAGAAGCTGGGTTTTATCCAGTGCTTTTTGTATTACAGCTTTCGATTTGTCGACTTGGGTGACGAAAGCGGCGAATTGCTGTTGCCTCTCCATC
>CABPCP010000074.1 GCA_902406105.1 uncultured Mordavella sp. | reverse complement strand
CGCCTTCAATTCCAAGATAACCTCTCTCGTCTTCCGCCACCTTTTCTTTCGTTTACTGGTTCATCAGGTTGGTGATGACATCGCTGACCTCGGAAATCGGGATGGCGTATCCCATACCTTCTACTTCCGTGCTGGCCGCTTTTGCCGTATTGATTCCGATCACTTCACCGTTGGCGTTCAGAAGGGCGCCGCCGCTGTTGCCGGGATTGATAGCCGCATCTGTCTGAAGAAGGCCGATATCAAACCCTTCCAGCTCTCTGCCCGTTGCTGAAATAATCCCTGTCGTCACAGATTGTCCGTACCCAAGCGCGTTTCCAATGGCAATCGCCTGCTCGCCTACCTGGATCTTGCTGGAATCTCCCAGTTGAGCCACCGCGATCGATTCCATGGTAGAATCTTTGATGTTGTCCAGATTGACCGCGATCACAGCAAGGTCTTTCGCCGAGTCGGTTCCTTTGATGTTTGCCTCCACGCTTTCTCCATCCGCGAATGTTACCGTCAGCGTATCGCTCCCCTCTACCACATGGTTATTGGTCACCATCAGAAGCTCTGTATCCGTCTGCGAGATAATGATTCCAGAACCTGCGCTGGTACTTTCCTGTTCCTGCACTCCGCCAAAGAAATTCTGCACCTGCTGTACGCTCATATTCGTAATAGAAACGACCGAGGGCATTGCGTTCTGCGCGATCTCTGCCACATTGGAATCCGTCGTGCCGCCGGAGCTTGTGGTCAGCTGAGCGCTTTCCACGGTTTTTCCACCGGAAGATCTTCCGGACGTTCCAAGGATCTTACCCGCCACGATATTGCTGGTCTGGAAGGCGGCGCTTGCTACCACGCCAAAGATCAACGCCAGGCAGACTACTTTCAGCCACCTGGGAGCGCCTTTCTTCTTTTTCTCCGGTTTCTTCTCTGGTTCGCTATAATTCTGGGAATTCCCCTGATTCTGTGTATAATACGTATATTGGTTATCCATAAACTCTATCTCCCTTCATGATCTGTCCTGCTTTGGACAGTTATCCTTTTCCGTTTACATAGAGTAGTTTAACTTTCAATTGTGTTCAAATTGTGATGAAACCATGACAAAACAATTAAATCAGATTTTAAAACTCAAAAAACAACCTGGATCAAAAACATATAGAGCACGGTTCCCACACCAATACTCAAAAGATTATTCCTCTTCCATACATGCAGGATCGCCGTGACCGCTACCGCGGAGGCTTCCGGAATCCCGTAAGGCGCCGCGAGCACCGGCGTTTCTCTCAGACAATAGACCACCAAAAGCCCGATGACCGCGGGAGTCAGCACTTTTCCCAGATATTGGATCACCGGCGGCACTTCTTTCCCCTTGGGGAAGATCAAAAAAGGGACTACTCTGGTGCCAAAAGTGGTAAGCGCCACAACCAGAATGATCAAAAGAGACATTCCCACACTTACTGGCATGCTTCATCCACCTGCCTTTCCATTCTGGTCTTTCCAACAAAAAGAACCAGCACGATCAGAAGCATGGACGGGAGCACAAACCCGTCCGCTCCAAAGATCTGTAAACATACAAAAGCAGCCGCCACTCCGATCATCTCCGGAAGACGGTTCTTTTTCTCAAACCACTGTTCCACAAAGATCACCACAAACAACGCCGTCATGGCAAAATCAATTCCTTCCGAGTTGACCGGGAGCATAGCCCCCGCTAAGCCTCCAATGGCAGACCCAATGACCCAGTAGGACTGATTCATGAGCGAGATCGCAAATAAAAATTTATCCTCTTCCACTCCCTCCGGTACTTTTGTGGTACACAAAAGAGAATAGGTCTCGTCCGTCAATCCAAAGATCATGTACCAGCGTTTCCCACCCATACTGTGAAATTTCTCAAGCAGGGAGATCCCGTAGAAAATATGGCGTACATTGACCATCAGCGTAAGGAAAAACACCTGCAGAAGCGACACGCCTGGCGCGAAAAAATTCACCGCCAGATACTGCCCCGATCCGGCGTAGACCAAAACACTCATCAAAACCGCCCAAAGAAAAGAATATCCCTTTTCCGCGAACATCACGCCGAATGCGATCCCAATAAATAAGTATCCGGTCAGAACCGGTATGGTATAGGGGAACGCTTTTTTAAACGCCTGTTTATAACCCATCTGTCTCTTCCCTCCCTCTCCATATCTCAACAGCATCCAAAAACCGCGAAAAGGATCAGACCCTTTGCAGGACCTGATCCTCTTTCATTTCTCATTCATTTCCGGCGGAATCTTCATAAGCATTCTGCAGATCCATCAGCGCTTCCCTGAGCAGGGCATCGGACCGCAGCGCCTTCTGATACTCTTCCTCCATCTGAGCAAACAGATCTCTTACATCTTCATGCTCAGCCACCGTCTGTATATAATCTTTGGTATCCTCGTCCAGATTCTCCGTCAAGACCTGGTAATCTCCACTGTCCATTTTCTTCTCTACATACAGTGTTTCCAGTCCCGGTACCTTTGTATAAATATCTTTGATCTTCATTCCATATCTGACAAACGCCACATATGTATCTTTGTACGCTCCGTATTTTGTATAGACCTGGATATCTTCATAAGCCTCCACAAAATCTTCTTTTGCTTTTTCTTCCTGGTAGTAGTTCTTTACAGCAGTACGGATCTTGGAATCTTCCTCTTCCTGGCGCAATGGATTCAGCGCCATACTCTCCCGCCCGGAAATCTTGATCTTGACCGCTTCGATACTGCCTGTCCTGCGTATCTTCTGCTCTTTCTCTTCGGTAAGACAAAAACCCGCCACCCCAACCGCCAGCGCAAGAATCACAAGAGCCGCTGTCACACGGCTTCTTTGAATACTTGTCCGGCGTTTACGGCAGCCCTTCTGTCTTCCTTTCATAAAGACTACCTCCGCGTACTATGCACTTTTTTAAAGGTACACACCCGGGCGGATTCGAACCGCCGCTCCCGCCTCCGGAGGGCGGTGCTCTATCCCCTGAGCTACGGGTGCGTATGGCGGCTTTCTAAAACCGCCTTAGTTATACTACCACAAATTTTACATAAAGTAAAGAAAATCCTGGAGAGAATTTTTTATAGTCTTTATATTGTTTCCCAGCAAACCTCATTTTTCTCTCTGTCATAATAATACGCGTGATCCCCAAGGACTTCTTCCGGGTCTACCACCGCCTCATTGATCTCCACGATCAACTGGTTCAGTTCTTCCGCCTCTGGCGCGCAGGACTCCGGCAGGATCAGCATCTCATGTACGCTGCTTGGCAGAAGATAATAATTTTCTTCCAGCATCCGGCCCACCGCTTCAAGCTCTCCCTTGTAAAGCACAACGGCCGCCCCGTAATTCTTCATCCGGTTCGTCAGCACGCACATGTTCAGTTCGTCCTCTATTTGGGGAACCGCCGTCAATTCCTCGATCACCGCGCCCATGGTCTGAAAATCCACAGGAAGCAGCCGGCAGGTATTTTCACTGGCCCTCCGGCATATTTCTTCCCGGTCAATGCCCCATTCTTTTAAGTGTTCTTCCTGGATCAGCATGGTTGCGATCCCATGCTGGCTGATCTCCAGGATAACCGCAAACACAACGGCAAGATCCAGGTAAGGCACATAGGGAACCCTTGTCAATAATTCCTGGTTTCTTTCCCTGCTGATCAGGCGATAGACGATTTTCTCTCTGACCTCCTCATAGGTCTTTAATTTCTCACTCTTCCAGGGTGTTTGAAAGCGCAGTTCGTTATAAAGATTCATAATATCAGCCGCAATGCTTTCCAGAGAGCTTCCCTGCTGAAACTGCTGGTAATACTCTTCCAGATAGATCGTCGGCGCGATATTGATCCCCTTCTCCTCAATGGTCAGCCCTTTTCTCCATACCCCGTTATTTTTCTGCGCTGTATGGATATGGACCGCGTGGCTTTCTTTTACCTGTGACTTTACTTTCTTTTCTACCGCCTGTACAAACTGATAATAAGTCATAGATCTCCTTTCTTAATAGGCGGCGCGTCTTTTGCTTTCTTAGGAATATTGCAGGAATTCTGCCTGAGATATTTTGAAATCAAAACAAGAATATTATGGTAGTTTTGATTATAAAAAAGCCCTGCATAAAATGCAAGGCTTTTTTGACATTTTCTCTATACCCTTGACAGATACTCTCCGGTACGGGTATCAATCTTAATCTTATCATCCTGCTCAACAAACAGCGGAACCATTACCTGAGCCCCTGTCTCTACGATCGCCGGCTTTGTGGCTCCCTGAGCTGTATCGCCCTTGAATCCCGGCTCTGTCTCTGTGATCACCAATTCTACGTTGAGCGGCGGCTCGATCGCGAATACGCTTCCCTGGTAAGAGCTTACTTTTACATTCTCATTCTCTTTCACAAACTTCAGAGAATCTCCGACTGTATCCGCATTGACCGCAATCTGGTCAAACGTCTCTGTATCCATGAAATAATACAGATCTCCATCATTATAGAGATACTGCATCTCTTTCCGGTCGATATGAGCGTTCTCAAACTTTTCTGTCGGACGGAAGGTTTTCTCAACCACCCCTCCGTTGATGATATTTTTCAGCTTTGTACGAACAAAAGCCGCGCCTTTCCCTGGCTTTACGTGCTGAAATTCCAGAATCTGATATACCGTTCCCTCAATCTCTACGGTAAGACCATTTTTAAAATCACCTGCTGATACCATTATAATCCTCCTTAATCGTGCGGAACACCGCACATTTTACGTTCTTACTCACTCTTTTCATTCTATAATAGATTTCGGCTTTTTTCAACCTTTTTTTCTTTCTTCTGGCTTTTCTCATAAGAGCGCAGGACAATCCTTTCCAGAAAGCGCTTCAGCACAATCTGGATCTCTTCCTTTGGATGGATCGGTTTTACCAGGATACTGGGTATCCCGGCCCGCTTTGCCCCCCAGACATCGGTAAAAAGCTGGTCTCCGATAAAAACCGTATTGCTTGTGTCTGTTCCCATGATCTCCATTGCCTTCCGGTAATTTTTCACAGAAGGTTTGTGCGCGTTGTAAATGTAGTCCACCTGGATCTTCTCATTAAACATCTTTACCCTGAGCTCCTGGTTATTGGAGATCAGACAGCAGCAAAAACCGATCCTTTTAAGTCCCGCAAACAGTTTTACTGCCCGATCATCCGCCGGCGCCCCATGGGGGACCAGCGTATTATCAATATCAAAAATCAGGCCCCGGAACCCTTTTTCATAAAGTTTCTCAAAATCAATAACATAAGTAGATGCCACATACCGGTCAGGGAAAAATCTCTCAAACATTATTCTCCATCCATTTCCATCAGGCGCCGTACCAGTTCTTCACAGACCTGAAGCACCGTTTTATTATCTGTATTCACCACGATATCTGCCGCCGCTTCGTATTTCTCCCGGCGCTCTTCCATAAGCTGCGCGATCTCCCGCACACCTTTCCTTCCTTCCAGAATCGGCCTTTCATCATTATCTTTTACCCGCTCGAAGATTACCTCCGGGCTTGCGGTCAAGAGCACTACTCTTCCGTTTTTCTTCATTTCTTCCACATTCTGGCTTCTCAGCGCCGCGCCGCCCCCACAGGAGATAACGGTATTCTTCCCGTTCTGCATCTCTTTGAGAAGCTCTGTCTCAAGATTTCGAAAATATTCTTCTCCATAAGTCTCAAAAATATCGGTAATGCTCATCTCTTCCCGTTCCGCGATCACCTGGTCCATTTCCACAATATCCATAGCGAACATGGTGCTCAGATAATCGGATACGGTAGACTTTCCAGCTCCCATAAATCCGATCAAAACAATATTATAATCAAACAGCTTCCTAGCCTGTATCCGCTTACTGTTTTTTAAGATACAGCGGAAAACGTCATAAATCTCTTCTTTATATTTGTTATCCGTTAATTTTTCCTCCAGCCGCCGCTTTTGCTTTTCTTCCTGCTGGGGCTGCAGGATCGACATTCCGTATTCTTCCTTGTAAGACATGATCTTTTCTACGATCGCGTTTCTCTCCACCAGCGCGTCGATGACCTTATCATCGCAAAGCGCCAGCTGTTCCCTATACATTTCTAAATCATTCATGTTTTTCTCCCATTTCCTGCTCTTACTCTCTCGCTCTTTCCGCAAAGGGGACAGCGCCTGATCCATCGAGCGCCGCCTGTGTATTATACCAGTATTCCGCAGACTGCGCAAGGTACTTGTCTATCTCTTTCTCAAAACCTGTTCCCCGCTTTCTCTTTTGCCTGATCACTCCGCGCTCTCGTCCAGGGCGCTCTGGATATCGCTTCGGAACCGCTTCCAGGCATCCTCGTTTTCTACGAAGTATTTCGGACAGTTCTTCCCGGTTACATCGTAGTGGCGGATCACATCTTCCGGTCCCAGATCGAACTTCAGGCAGAGCCAGGCGCTAAGCTGTACCATGGAACGATAAGTGGCTTCATTGAACTTTCCGCTTTCATCCGGATGACAGCACTCGATAGATACCGTGTCATGATTCCGGTCATTAGAAGCGTAAGCCACTTCCCAGGTAGGCACGCACTGAACGATCTCCCCGTCCAGGCCCACAATAAAATTACTGCTGGTCCTGGTTGTGTGGCTGTCTTTCAGTCCTTCAAAATAATTCCTGTTTTCCATAGCTGTCGCTCCCGGATTCGCTGTATAGTGAATCACGATCCCTGTGATCCGGTCGGTTTCCGTTCCTGGTCTGGAATAAGGATTCACCGTCAAAAGTTCCACATCAATTTCCGGCTTTGACGCATCGATCTTTTCTCCCGTCAGTTCAAAATATCCACGGCCAAACCAGTCTGGTTTCGCTATTTTAAGGACTCCCACAGCCAATAACACAAAAATCAGTATCATGATGCCCAGATGGATATTTCGCCGCATTCTTCTCTTTTGCTGCGCCAAGCTGATTCTTTTGTACCCCTTCTTTTTCATTCATACCCGCTCCGTTCGTATTTCTGGAACTATTCTATCACAATTTTCTTCCTAAAATCTGAAGAGTTACTTAAGATTCTGTAAGAATTTCATGATACGAACCGGTATACCGTCACCGTATCATACATTTCCCCTCCCCGAACCAACGGTGTCTCAAAAGAATGCTGATTCACAGAATCCGGGAAATACTGAGTCTCAAAACAGGCTCCGCTTCTCTTTTCATAAACAGCCCCTTCTTTGCCCCGCTCTCCCGCGACAAAGTTGGCGGTATAAAACTGCATCCCCGGAAGATCTGTAGAAACCTCCATGGCAATCCCCGTCTCTTGGGCATACATCAGCGCCACCTTGCGCAATCCAACGCCGTCTAATACATAATTGTGATCATAACCTCCCGCCAGGCTGAGAGCTTCATAATCTTCCTCTATCTCTTTTCCAATCTTCTTTCTCCTGCGAAAATCCATAGGTGTCCCATCCACAGGAACAAACTCTCCTGTAGGAATCGAACAGGCATCTGTCCGGGTAAATGCCTGCGCCTGGATCTGGACTTCCTGATCCTCTACACTGCCGCTTGCATGCCCCGCCAGATTAAAATAGCTGTGATTGGTCAGATTCAAAACCGTATCTTCCCTGGCCTTTCCCTGATAGCGGATCCTTAGTTCATTGTCGTCTGTCAGCGCATAGGTCACCTGGATCTGGACCTCTCCTGGGAATCCCTGGTCTCCATTTGGGCTCACCAGGGAAAAAGTCACTTCCTGTTCCTTTGCTTCCAAAGTTTCCCAGATTCTCTGATTGGTAAAATCCCGGCCTCCATGGAGCGTATTTCCGTGATCATTTGCCGTTAACGGATAGGTATTCCCATTTAACAAAAACCGGGCCCCTCCGATCCGATTGGCGACTCTTCCGATCACACCGCCAAAAAACAATGTCCCCTGTTCATAACCTTCCACACTGTCATATCCCAGCACCACGTCAACGGGATGCCCCTGCCGGTCCGGCACGTACAGACTTACGATAGAAGCTCCGTAATCGCTGACCAGGACTTCCATCCCTTTTTGATTCTTCATCCTGTAAATCCAGCTTTTTTCTCCCTTTTTCGTTGTTCCGAACAGTTGCGCCATTGCCTTTCCTCCTTTTTTCATCAATTATGGATTCCTTTTTGTTCTATTACAAACTCTGTCTTCCAGTCTTTCTCGGAAGACAGAAGATATTGGCTATGCACAGGGGCTCCCCAGCTGTCGTCGCCTCCCACTCCCATCTGGCCTGCCAGGATCCGCAGCCAGGTATAATGAGGAATGGGCAGCTCTTCCTGATGGGAGGCTGTCTCCAGTTCCAGGGTGTAATGGGGCAGGACGCTGGACTCGAAGGGGGCGTCCGCCGCGGAAAATCGTATTCCTGCCCCCTCTCTTCCCGCCAGTTCTAACCATCTGACTCCCGTTCGATTCCCACACTCTTGCGGTCTTAGATAGGGAGACAGGTTCCCATCGGCGCTGCCTGCAAAGACTCCCAGTCTTGCTCCTTCTCTGCGATCTCTATAATTTTCCTCCGGTCCATACCCATAGTATCGGAACCATCTGGTGTCCCGCTTGCATTTCCACTCCATTCCAAAAGCCGGAAGACAGGGAAGACCCTGCCGTCCGTGATAAACAGCTTTTACTCGGATTCTGCCGCCTGTTTCCACCTGGTACTCCACCTCCGCTTCCGTCTCAAGAGGCCGGGGTAGTAAAAATACAAATGTAAGCGTGACTTTTCCTTCTTCTTCCTTTATTTGGGTCTTGCTGTGTTTCGCAAATCTTCCCGCCGTCATCCAGGGCGCGCAGTCAAATCCCAGCCCCGCGCCTCTGTCGTTGTCCGTAAGCGCCCGCCAGAACGTTAATTCCGGCGGCCCGGCCAGATACTCCTTTCCCTGATAACACAAAGAGACGATTCCTCCTTGAGCCTTAGAGAAAAGAGCGGAAAATCCCTTCCCTTTTACCCCAATATTTACGTCTCCCCGGATCACTTCGATGGGGCCGCCGCCTCTGCTCCCCTTTTCATTTCCAGCTTTTTTCTTCCAGATCTTCTGCCCAAAACAGCATTCCTCTCCCTTTTTCCCCCAGAGGGTATCCTCCGCAAGCTTTGCGCTTACCTGGAACACGTACTCTCCCGGAGCCTCCGGCCATGGAACGTCCACGGGAACCCTTTGAGTCTGCCCTGGCGCGATCACTGCCCAAACAGTAGTCTGATACAGGCATTTCTCTTCCCGCATCAGCCGGCAGTCAAAATAGTATCCGGAAGTATCCTGGAACAGATTCCGGTTCTGGATCTTTACCTCCTTCTCTCCAGGATAGATCCTAAGAGGGGCATAAAGGGCCTTTACTTCCTGAACCTTAGGCGAAAGTCCGCGGTCCGCGAACAAGATGCCATTTCCGCAGAATTCATAATCTGTAGGGCGGTCGTCAAAATCGCCTCCATAGGACAGCACTTCTTCTCCCTGATCATTGATCCGGTACAGAGCCTGATCCATATAATCCCAGAGGAACCCTCCCTGATACTTGTCGTACCGGTCCTCCAGCGCTGTATAAAGACACAGACCGCCAGTGGAATTGCCCATGGAATGTGCGTACTCACAACTGATATAGGGTTTCTTAGGATCAGACTTTAAATATTCCTCAATCTCTTCCGGCTTTGCGTACATCCTGCTTTCCATATCGCTGATATGGCTGTACTTCCGGTTCCAGAACACCCCTTCATAATGAACCAGACGGGTATCGTCCTGTCTGTGCAGATACTCTGACATTGCTTCCAGATTTTTCCCCGCGTAGGATTCATTTCCGCAGGACCAGATCAAAACAGACGGATGATTTTTATCCCTGTGGAACATGGAAGCGGCCCGGTCCAGCGCCGCTCCCCGCCATTTGAGACAGTCTCCCGGCACATTCCAGGACGGATCACAGTTCCCCAGCTTCTGCCAGGAACCATGGCTTTCCAGATTTGCCTCGTCGATCAGATATATGCCATACTCATCGCACAGCTCATACCAAAAGCTTTGGTTGGGATAATGGGAAGTCCTTACCGCGTTAATGTTATGGGATTTCAAAAACCTGATATCCCAGAGCATATCTTCCTTTGTGATCGCCCGGCCTCTCCGGGCGTGAAACTCATGCCTGTTGATTCCCCGGAAAGTGATCCTCTTTCCATTCAGGCACATCACCCCGTCTTTCATCTCAAACCGCCGGAACCCGATGCGCTGGGACACCGTCTCAATACCTCCTCCTTCTTCTCCCTCCACTTCCAGGAAAAGCCGGTACAGACATGGGATCTCGCCGCTCCAAGGCTGTATCCCGCTTACCTCTGTCCAAAACTCCAATTTTTCTTTTCCTTTTTTCTTTGTTTCAAAAAGTGTCTTCCCCGTCTCATCGCAAAGCCGCAGCCTGATCTGACAGCCGGGTTCTCCTTCCAGACTTACGGCCGCGCGCAAGATCCCCGTCCGATTGTCTTCTTGAAGCCCCGCCTTCACAAAGAGATCCCGGATATGCGTCCTGGGCACCGCGTACAAGAACACTTCCCGGAAGATCCCAGAGAACCGGAAGAAATCCTGATCTTCCAGCCAGCTTGCGCTGCTCCTTTGATGAACTTCCACAGCCAGCTTATTCTCGCCTTCCGCCAGCTTATCCGTCAATTCAAATTCCGCCGGTGTAAAGCTGTCCTCGCTGTATCCGATGAATTCTCCATTCAGCCATACGTAGAAAGCCGTCTCAACTCCCTGAAACGACACAAACACTCTCTTCCCTTTCAGCTCTTCTTTAAGGGTAAAACAGCGCAGATAACACCCCACCGCACAGGCTTTCTCCGGCACCTTAGGAGGCCGCAGTTCCTCCACGCCGTCCCAGGGATACATAGAATTCACATATTGGTTCCGCCCAAATCCCTGGGTCTCTATATGGCCCGGTACCTGGATCTTAGAAAAACCGCTGTGGTCAAAGTCCATCTTGTAAAAGTCTCTCGGCCTTTTCTTTGGATCTGACGCCCAGGCAAACCTCCATTCTCCATTCAAACTCTGCTTCAGAGGCATCGGGATTTCCTTCTTAGCTTCTTCTGTCTGTTCATAAAATCTATGATCTGAATGAGCTGGGATCCTATTTACTTCAAACACTTCCGGGTCTTCCAGCCAGGCGGTTTCCGCTTTTTCCGCTTTCATCTTCACACTTCCTCCTCCCGCAGAAAAAAACGGGACCCCGGACAAGATCCCCTTTCGGGCTGGTTCATCTGTCCTGACGGTCCCGTTTTGATCGACTGTCTTTGATCTATTCTTCGATACTGTAATTTGGCGCCTCTTTTGTAATATGGATATCATGAGGATGGCTTTCTTTCAGCGATGCGGAGGAAATCTTCACAAACTGTCCCTTTGTCTTCAGATCCTCGATCGTTGCCGCGCCGCAGTAGCCCATACCAGAACGTAAGCCTCCCATCAATTGGAAAACCGTATCTTCCACGCTGCCTTTGTAAGCCACCCGGCCTTCTACGCCTTCTGGCACCAGTTTCTTTGCGTCGGTCTGGAAATACCGATCTTTACTTCCATTCTCCATAGCGGCGATGGAGCCCATTCCACGGTAGACTTTATATTTTCTTCCCTGATACAGTTCAAAGGTCCCCGGGCTCTCATCGCATCCGGCAAACATACTTCCCATCATGCATACATTGGCTCCCGCGGCAATAGCCTTTGTCATGTCTCCGGAATACTTGATCCCGCCATCGGCAATGATCGGAACGCCATACTTATCTGCCGCCTCATAGCAATCCATAACGGCCGTGATCTGAGGAACGCCAATACCGGCGATGACTCTGGTCGTACAGATAGACCCTGGCCCGATCCCGACTTTGACCGCATCCGCGCCTGCTTTGATAAGTGCCTCTGTGCCTGCTCCGGTAGCCACATTCCCCGCGATCACCTGAAGCTCTGGGAATTTGGATTTCACCATATCCACCGTACGCAGTACATTGGCAGAATGTCCGTGAGCGGAATCCATGACTACCACATCCACCTTCGCTTCTACCAGGGCCGCCGCCCGCTCCAGGCAGTTAGCGGTAATTCCAAGCGCGGCTCCGCACAGAAGTCTTCCCTGTCCATCCTTAGCAGAAAGAGGATATTTGATCTGTTTCTCAATATCCTTGATGGTGATAAGTCCTTTCAAGTTGAAATCCTTATCTACGATCGGAAGCTTTTCTTTTCTTGCTTTCGCCAGAATCCGTTTTGCTTCCTCTAAAGTGATTCCCTCCGGCGCTGTGATCAGCCCTTCTGAAGTCATAGACTCTTTGATCTTCTTAGAAAAGTCCTCTTCAAACTTCAGGTCACGGTTGGTAATGATCCCCACCAGTTTCTTTCCTTCTGTGATCGGTACACCAGAAATCCGGAATTTCGCCATCAGATTATTGGCATCCTCCAATGTATGCTCTGGCGAAAGATAGAAGGGGTCTGTAATAACTCCATTCTCAGAACGTTTTACTTTATCTACTTCTTCCGCCTGGGCCTCGATGGACATGTTTTTATGGATAATTCCGATTCCTCCCTGGCGCGCCATAGCTATGGCCATTCTATGCTCCGTCACCGTATCCATTCCAGCGCTCATCATCGGAATATTGAGCTTGATCGCTTTTGTCAGATTGGTAGACAGATCTACCTGATTAGGAATCACCTCTGAATAAGCCGGAACCAGCAGCACATCGTCAAAAGTAATTCCCTCTCCGATAATCTTTCCCATGATATTCCCTCTCTTTCTCTGTTCGTACTATAAATGCTATAATAACGAATTCCATCTTAGTCTGTCAACCACTTCTTTATCCACGGACCACTTTCCTGGGCGCCAGAAGATAGAATCCCTCAATGATCGTATCGTTTGGCTCAAAAAGAATTTTCTTCGTCTGTCCGCGTTCCGTCACTACCAGAGCGTAGATCCGTCCCTGGCCGGAACCAGAAGTGTAATCATAGGTTTTGGCCCTCTGATACTGCCGAAGATCTCCGGAGTCCGCCGGAGCAAGAACCTCCAGATCGTTCACATTCATAGAGAAGATCCGTTTTCTTTTTGCCTTATGCATGATCTTGTCAATGTCCAAATCTCCATTCACATAGAGATATTCGTACTCCACATCCAATCTCCTAAACAGGAAAACCACTCCGGCAATTACCGCCACCGGAACAATGATCCCCAGCGGGAACAGGAATATCACCAGAACGGATACGATCGCCAATGATACCAGCAGCGCTTTGATACATATATCCTTCATGGTTGTCTGCTTTTTGATCAGCTGTTCTGTATAATAGTCACTCATTATTATTTCCTCCAAACCAAACTATTGATTTAGACCATTGTAGCACATTTTGGCAATCGAGTAGGAGGAAATTCCTCTGATTGAGGAATTTCCGTCCTCTCACACCACC
>CABPCP010000073.1 GCA_902406105.1 uncultured Mordavella sp. | reverse complement strand
CTGATAGCCCGGCGCCACCAGATCCGGCTTGACTACGCAGGCTTTTGTAGGCCCCCGCCCGGAACACTCTTGTCCTCTTGCTGTTTTTGCGTATGCCCCCACGGTGATCACTTTCCGGCTGTTGCCGGGTATGGCGATGGTTCCTTGCTCCGGCCCGTAATTTCCCGCGGACACCACCACTACTATTTCCGCGTCCCACAGCCGCTCGACAGCTTCCACCAGCCAGTTTTCTTTCTCTTCATTCAATCCCTCCCTGGCCCCGACAGAAATATTGACAACTTTTATGCCAAATCGGTTTCCATTTCGCATAAGCCAGCAGATCCCTTCCAGAATCTGCCTCATATTTCCCTCCCCTTTCTGATCCAGAACTTTAAGGATCACCAGTTTGGCCCCCGGCGCCATTCCCGCCAGGATCCCCCCGGACATCCGTCCGTCTCCGGCCAGTATCCCCGCCACATGAGTGCCGTGTCCGTTATCGTCATAAAGTACCCTCCTTCCTCCCACAAAATCTTTGAACGCCAGGATCCTCCCCTTGAAATCCGGATGAGGAGCGATCCCGCTGTCTAAAACAGCCGCAGTCACATTCCGGCCCATACATCTCCCATTTCTTGTATCCGCGCACCAATATCGAACAGCTTGTTTTACTCGGTCCATGTTAGATCCTTTTTCTTATTAGAGTATTCTCCAATTGATTTCTTAGTGAATTTGTCGTAGAATAAATGTGTTTCTTAGGGACAATTGATAAGGGGAGATTCTAAATATGGAAGGGAAAACTTATTACGAGATTCTTGGGGTCTCTTCCAAAGCGACTCTGGAAGAGATCACCGCGGCCAAAAACCGGCTGGCCAAGCAGTACCATCCCGATGTGAATATGAAAAACGGCATCGACACCACGGCTCTTATGCAGGAAGTTCTGGAAGCCTACAGAGTCCTTTCTGATACAGCCGCAAGGGCGGATTACGACCGCAAAACAGCCGGGCGTCCTGCCGTCATGCAGACTTATGATCTGCACAGCGCATCTGCTTCTGAAAATCAGGAGGATCCCGCTTTCGTTACCTACTGGAAAGCTTCCAATGCGCTTTATGATATTGTAACAGAAAGCGATGCCCTCTTTCACCAGAAAGACGAGTCCAGCCGCATAGCCCAGCTTGCCATGCAGGCGCTCAAGCATATCATCACTCTGCGCGAGGGACAGATCCCTGAGCGCTACTGGCATCCGGACATTATGAACTGGCTGCTGTTTGCCTGGTATAAAAATCGGAATTTTACTACCACTTATCTTCTTACACTTTATGACGAACACCTCAAAACCGAAATCCCTGTGGTGGATAAGCTGAAACTAAAAAATAAATCCCTCCGCTATCAGCACTCGGTAAAAAGACTGATCAAATATTAGACCGCTTTTATTTCACACATCCTCCTCCCCCGCATATTATGTTACTGTAAATAACCTATATGGAGGACTTCAACATGAGCGATTTGAGTGCTACAAACTGTGGTTGCGGATGTGACGCCGCAAGAAGAGACGGCGGATGTTTCGGAAACAACAGCTGCCTGTGGATCATCCTTCTCCTGTGCTGCTGCGGCGGCTGCGGAAACGGCTTTGGCGGAAATGGAAATGACAGCTGCCTGTGGATCATCCTTCTCCTGTGCTGCTGCGGCGGCTTTGGCGGCGGATACAATGACTGCGGCTGCTAATCACGGATAAAAAGAACGGACGGAGTACATCACTCCGTCCGTTTTGCCCGATTCGCCTTTTGGTTCCCATTTTCTTTTTCTTTCTTCTCTTTTTCCTTTCGCCTTCTTTTCAGCATACAGTCCTCGTCAATCTCATAAACCGCATTTCCGTCAATGATCAATTTTCTGCGCATTCCAATGATTCCTTTCTTGAGAATTCTACCATATAATATATGAGTTTTCTTCCCCTTTGGTCATAACCAGCTTCTGCTGTGCATATATATTTACAACGTTATTTTAAGGAGTGTGCCCGGATGGAAGCAAGGCCTCCGAAACTGATGACCCCTTTCGACAGTCTCGTGATCTCTGATCCGCTCTACACGCTGAAACTGCTCCTTCCCTACACTCCGCCTTCTGCTCAGCGTATGCTGGCTGTCTATATCAAATTCCAGGAATTCCGCTATACATTGGAATATTTCTGGGGCTTTCCCCGATCAGGTTCTCCCGACCATCTCCTCCAGGACCTGAAGCCCTATATGACTCCCCAAGAGCGGGAAACCATGGAACAGATGGAAGGGATGCTGAATATGATGGAATTGATGCAGGAATTCCCCGTCCTTTCCGGGCAAGAGGAAGACGGCGCCGGATCCGGCGGCTTCCCTTCTTCCATCGATCTGATCAAACATATGCTGCCCCCGGAACAGCAGGAACTTTTCCACACTTACAGCACTTTTTTTGACGATGCCCTGGCCTCTTCCCAGGGAGAAGACGCCAAAGGAAATAAAAAAGGAGGATCTGAACATGAATGAATGGATGAATCACCCGGCGATGGAGAATATCGATCCGATAAAACTCGAACTGATCAAAACAGCCGCAAAACAAACCCAGGGAAAAAGCGGCAATTCTCTGGCCCCGGTCATGATGGCCCTCATTACCAGCGCAAATAAAAAAGGAATCCGCTTCCAGCCAGAAGAGATCTCGCTGATCATGGATAGCCTAAAAGAAGGGAAAACAAAAGAAGAACAAGAACAGATCGACAGGATGATGCAGATGGTGAAAGCATATCTGAAACGGTAGGACCGGTCTTCAAAAGGCAGTTCCAGTTACCCGCCATGTTAAGGCGATGGAAAATGGATCTGCCTTTGGTTTCTGCGTTGACGCAGGACTTAGAACCCTTCTTCCCGCCGCATCATCCGTACATCCCTGCGCTTCTTGGCTTTCTCCCACTCTTCCCGTTCTTCCTGGGTTTCCAGTTCCAGTTTTGGCACCGGCGTGGGCTTATCGTTTTGATCCAGGGCAACCATCGTGAAAAACGCGTGGTTGATCGGCGTCTTCACCCCGTCCAAGTCTTCTACGTAAGTATCGACTTTAACTTCCATGGAAGTAGTTCCCACGTAAGTCACTTTACCAATAATCACGATCAAATCCCTCTGATATGCCCCCCGCAGAAACCTCAGATTGTCCACGGAAGCTGTGATCACATTCTGATGGGCATGGCGCTTTGCCACTACTCCCGCCACTTCATCGATCCACTGCATCAGGATTCCTCCAAAGAGGCGGCCTGCGGCGTTCAGATGATTGGGCCTTACAATATGCACCGTCTGAACAACGGATTCAGATACTTTTCTGCTGGTCACACTCATTTGTTCCACCTCACTTTATATGTTTGGGCAAGCCCCAGATAGAACTCCAGGGTCTCTTCCTCTTCACAGAAAATCGGAAAGTTTAATCCATAGTTTCCCCAGATGAGCGCCTTTTGATTCCCCGCATAAAAGCTGGAAAACAGCCACTCTGCCGCGGTGATCTCGTATAAGAAATCCAGCTCCTTTTCCGTCACCGGGTAAAAGATCCGGCCGCTTTCCGTATCCAGCGTCTCTAATATCTCTCTTTGTTCCCCGGAAAGCCCGGCCCGGAACCGTTCCTGCTCCTGTCTGGGAAGTACGGGATAATAAAAATCCGCATACATCGCCCCTGGATTTCTCTGATATACCGCTCTCAAAAAATCTCTTAAGTCTTCTTTCCTCTGCGCTGAAAGAACCGCGCTTTGATATTTCTGAAACGCTTCCTGTACTGTATCCGCGTACAGACAGCCCGCGGAAAGCAGCGCTTCCTTTGCGACCGGCTTTCTTCTGGTCGGCTCTGCCATAACTTTTCTCCTCATTTTGGTCTAAACATTTCACATTTTCCGTGTCTATCTTACCACACCCCGTCCAGGAAGTCCATGTTTCCGTGATATCCCTATTTTTTGTAGAAATATCGTCCTTTCTGTGGTATCCTAGTTATATTGGCAGTTATGATACCTACGACTCTCTATTTAGGAAGGACAGGGAAATCTTTATGAGAAATATTAAACTTACCATAGAATATGACGGCAGCCGCTACCAGGGCTGGAGCCGTCTTGGCAAAAATGAATCCAACAACACCATATCCAACAAAATTCAGGAAGTGCTCCGGAAAATGACGGGAGAATTCCTGATCGAGCTTTCCTGCGGATGCCGGACCGAGGTTGGCGTCCATGCCTACGCCCAGGTCGTCAATTTTAAAACGGAGAGCGACATAGAGACTCAGGAGATCAAACACTATCTCAACCGGTATCTTCCCATGGACATCGCCATTACCGATGTAGAAGAAGTGCCGGAGCGTTTCCACGCGCAGTTAAACGCGGTCTCCCAGACATATGTGTACCGCATGACCATCGCCGATGTGCCAAGCGTTTTTGACCGCAGACACACCTTCCACTGTTTCAAAGTACCTGATAAAAAGGCGATGCAGCAGGCCGCCATGCTTTTGATCGGGACCCATGATTTCAAGAATTTTTCCGCTTCTAAATCCAGCAAATCTACCGTGCGGGAAATCTTGGATATTGATATATATGGAGACGAAGAGGAAATGCAGATCCTGATCTGCGCGGACAACTTCCTTCATAATATGGCCAGGATGATCATCGGAACCCTTCTGGACATCGGCTTTGGAAGCCGCAGAAAGGAAGAAATCGAAGAAATCTTTGAAGGCGCCAGCGCTTCCAGCGCCCCCTGTGATCCAAAGGGTCTGTATCTGCAGGAAGTCCGGTATTAAACCGGACTTCCTGCTTTTTTCTTTATTCTTCTTTGGCCTATAACCTCTAGTCTCTTGGTTTTTCCATCACAGAATCCAGCTTTTCCTGATTCCGGACAAAGCCATATCTATGATAGAACTCCTTCGCATCTGTAGTATGCAGAACCCCGTGGAGTCCTTTCATATCTTCCATGATCCGATCCATCAGCATGGTGCCAAGCCCCTGATGCCGGTATGGCTCATCGATGATCACGTCCATCAGATAAAAGGTTGTCGCATGATCCGTGATCACTCTGGCATATCCAACCATATAATCCGCTTCATCGTAAACCCCATAGCAGAGAGAATGTTCCATGGCCTTTCGGATCATTTCCTTTGGTCTGTCTTTGGCCCAGTAGGACTGGCGCAGCAAAGCGGCCGCCCGTTCCAGGCTCAGTTTCTTTGGATCTTTACTGACATAATATCCCTTTCGCGGTTTCTCTTTTGCTGTCTCTTTCTCAATCTTTCTCATGGTTTCTTCTCTTACTGCCTCCCTTAGCCGCGCAAGATAGGGAATTTTCTTTGCCTCTTCTGTCCCATAGGTCAGCTGCAGATCATACTCCAGAGGAAGCCAGGTGCCGATCTTGGACTCGTTGTGCTGGATCACCGCCTCTATCTTGTCCAGCGCCTTGGCCGTTTTTCCTTCCAGAGTCTTTGCTTTTTCAAACTCAAGGAGCCGGTCCTGAAGTTCTCTTCCTTTAGCCTCCGGAAGAAGAGCCGCCAGCCTTTTTACCGCCTCTTGTTCCTTTTCCTCATGGGATTTATGTTTCTCAAAGGCAGGGATATCCCCGGTCATCGCCTCGCCAAGATCGTGGAGCAGGCCAAGTTCCATCAGACGCTCTATATCCACAGCCGGCAATTCTTCCTTAAGAAGCCAGACCGCGAGGCAAAGCCTCCAGCAATGTTCCGCAACGCTCTCCCTTCGATCGGAAGAAGTCCAGGCATGCCGTGGGATACACTTCAATCGTTCCGCTTCGTGCATAAATGTTAGAAACTGCGCCTCACTGATCCTCTCCTTGCAGTCTTTCCTCTCTTCGCCCTCGTATTCCATCGCGCGGCCTACCCTTCCAGGATCTTTACGAAGAAACGGCGGTTCCTGGGACCGTCAAATTCACAGAAATAAACATCCTGCCAGATTCCCAGGACCAATTTCCCTTCTTCCAGGATCAGTGTCTGGGAAGGCCCCACACAGGTTGTCTTCAGATGGGCGTGGGAATTTCCTTCCATATGCTGATAGTAGGATCTGCGGGTGGGGAAGGATTCTTCCAGTCCGCAGAGCATATCGTGGACCACGTCTGGATCCGCGTTTTCATTGATGGTAAATCCCGCCGTAGTATGAGGGGAGTATACAACTACAATCCCATTTTTCACTCCGCTTTTTGCGATATCCTCCCGGATCATCCCGGTCACTTTCGTCATCTGCTGCGGGCTTCCGGTAGATATTTTGTGTTCAAACAGATTCATCTCTCATCCTCCTAGCTATGCTTCCAGATATTTAAGCAGTTCATTATACTGCTTTTTCATCAGCCGGTATCCGTGTTCATAAAAGTGCATCAGAGCATCGTAATTTTTCTCCAGTCTGGAAACCGTAGGGATCAGCGGCCGCAGTACGAAGATTTTCCCCTCGTCCTCCAGCTTCTCGATCAAATTCATCTGCCGGTTGTAAATATAGTTTCTCTGAATGGTCACCGACACCAGATTTGGGTATTTCCTGTATGCTCTTCGATACAAATTGGCCAATCCTTTGGATGTGGGTTTCTTCCGATATCCCGGATTCCGGGTCAGGATCAGCACGATCTTGTCATTGCCGATTTCCATCGCCCGCTCAACAGGGATAGAATCTGCCAGACCTCCGTCCAGATACGGCGTCCCGTCAATATTGACCATAGGCGCCAAAAGGGGCATACTGCTGGACGCCCTGCACAGCTTCATCAGCATATCCCGGTCATGGTCTTCCGTCCGATACTCCGCTCTTCCTGTCACACAGTTTGTGATCACAATCTCGCACTCCATCTCCGATGCAAAATAAGTGTCAAAATCAAAAGGAAAGATCTCGTTGGGATAACGGTCAAACACCATATCCATATCCAGCACGCTTTTTTCTTTGATAAAATCTCTCAGTCCATGATAGTAATTATATTCCTTATCTTTCTGGATCATGCAGTCCCTGGTCCTCCCCGGCTGCTTCGACACATAATCCACGCCGTTGCAGGATCCGGCGGACACCCCGATCACATGAGACAGATATAAATCTTTCTCCATCAGATAATCCAGGACGCCGGAAGTAAACACGCCTCTCGTGGCTCCTCCTTCCAGTACCATTGTTCCAGTCACCATATTCATACCTCCCTTCCTTACCTGTTATTATATACCCATTTTCCAAATTGGCAAACATCTCTTGCCATTTCCAGACGGATTTGTTAAGATAGGCGTTGAATGCAACAGTATTGTTTATTTGGAAGTTCAATAAGGAGTCGTAAGCATTATGATAAGTACAAGCAATATTACTTTACGTGTAGGGAAAAAAGCTTTATTTGAAGATGTAAATATCAAATTTACGGAAGGGAACTGCTATGGGCTGATCGGCGCGAACGGCGCCGGAAAGTCTACCTTCTTAAAAATCCTCTCCGGCCAGCTGGAGCCTACCAAGGGCGAAGTCTCCATCACCCCCGGAGAACGTCTTTCCTTCCTCCAGCAGGACCATTTCCAGTATGACGGATATCCGGTGCTGGATACGGTCATGATGGGCAATGCCAGACTGTATGAGATCATGAAAGAAAAAGAAGTGATCTATGCCAAAGAAGATTTTACCGATGAGGACGGCATCAAAGCCAGTGAACTGGAAGCCGAGTTCGCTTCTATGAACGGCTGGGAAGCTGAGTCTGACGCCGCTTCTTTGCTGAACGGCCTTGGAATTGGAACTGAACTGCACTATGAGATGATGAAGAATCTGGATGGTCCCCAGAAGGTAAAGGTACTCCTTGCCCAGGCTCTCTTTGGCAATCCTGATATCCTGCTTCTGGACGAGCCTACCAACCACCTGGACTTAGACGCCATTGCCTGGCTGGAAGAATTTCTGATCAACTTTGACAACACAGTGATCGTGGTCTCCCACGACCGTTATTTCCTGAATAAAGTCTGCACGCAGATCGCGGACATTGACTACGGCAAGATCAAACTGTATGCGGGAAACTATGATTTCTGGTATGAATCCAGCCAGCTTCTGATCCGTCAGATGAAGGAAGCCAACAAGAAAAAGGAAGAAAAGATCAAAGAGCTGCAGGAATTCATTTCCCGGTTCAGCGCCAACGCTTCCAAGTCCCGGCAGGCTACTTCCAGGAAACGCGCCCTGGAGAAGATCCAGTTGGACGAGATCCAGCCTTCCAGCCGGAAATATCCTTATATTGATTTCCGTCCCAACCGGGAGATTGGAAATGAAGTGCTGACGGTGGAGGGACTTTCCAAAACGATCAATGGGGAAAAGGTGTTGGACAATCTTTCCTTTACCCTTAACCGGGAAGACAAAGTCGCCTTTGTAGGCGGAAATGAGCTGGCCAAGACCACCCTCTTCCAGATCCTTTCCGGTGAGATGGAGCCGGATGAAGGAACCTATAAGTGGGGCATCACCACATCCCAAGCTTATTTCCCCTTAGATCCCGGCGACGAATTCGACAACGACTATACCATTGTAGAATGGCTGACCCAGTATTCTGAAGAAAAGGACGTGACCTATGTCCGTGGATTCCTGGGCCGTATGCTCTTCTCCGGCGAGGATGGGGTAAAGAAGGTCAAAGTTCTGTCCGGCGGGGAGAAGGTCCGCTGCCTTCTGTCCAAAATGATGATCTCCGGGGCAAACGTGCTCATCTTAGACGAGCCTACCAACCACCTGGATATGGAATCCATCACAGCCTTAAACAACGGACTGATCAAGTTCCCAGGCGTGATCCTCTTTAGTTCCAGAGACCACCAGATCGTACAGACCACCGCCAACCGGATCATGGAGATCGTGCCCGGCGGAAAATTGATCGACAAGATCACCACCTACGACGAGTATCTGGAAAGCGACGAAATGGCCAGAAAACGTCAGACTTACTCCGTCAACCAGGAGGAAGACGATTAAAACTAAATCTCCATCATCCCCGACATGATGCAGGCGCCGGCCGCTCCGCAGGAGCAGACCTCTTCCACCTGCCCTGTGCCTGGATGGATGCCTCCGATGCCATAGACTGGGATCGGAACGGCCTGGCAGATTTCCCGAAGGAACGAAATTCCTCTGGGCGCCAGGCCTTTTTTACAGTCTGTCACATAGACGTGTCCTGCCGTCAGGCAGTCCGCGCCCAGCCTCACCGCTTCCAAGGCTTCTTCCAGGGAATGGATGGAAGTCCCGATCTGGTCAAAATCTTCTCTCAGGGATGGCTCTCCTTCCAGGCTGCGAAGCAGAGCCAGAGGCAGGTGGATCCGCCGTACCCCCGCCTGCCGCGCCGCTTCCAGATAGGTATGATAAATACAAGGCACCCCATAAGATTCACAGATTGTCTTTACCCTTCCCGCAAGATCCGCGTATACTTCTTCCGGCAGGTCTTTTTCCCTTACGATCACCGCCGCCGGCCTCAGACGACAGATCCGTTTCATCTGCTCTTCATAGGGACGGCTGGTAAGGCGCCGGTTGGTCACCGCCGTCACACGTCCCCAGTCTTCCCGCCTACACATAGAGATACTCCGCCATGACTGGCTGCAGATGCTGAGCTTCCAGAGCCTGGTAGACCTGTTCTACCGTCCGGCCGTCCGCGATCTCAAACTGCTCGTCTCCCTTATCCGCCACTTCTTCTCCATGTTCTCCGATTCCGGTACTGACTCCCGCCGAGATCTTCGTCGCCGCGATCTTCACCAGATTATCCCGGACTCTCTCACATTCCCGGCTGGAAATGGTGATGCTGGCAAAGGGCATAAACAGCCGGTAGGCGCACACCACTTGGAGAAGCTGGGCCTCGTGGACGTCCATTGGATTGATCTTGTCGTTGTTGATGATGGGCCTTAAGCGGGGACAGGAAAAGGCGATCTCCCCGTGAGGATATTTCTTCTGCAGCAAATAGGCGTGTACCGCGGTGGCAAAGGCGTCCCTGCGGAAATCGTCCAGTCCCAGAAGCGCCGCGAAGCCTACTCCCCGCATCCCCCCTTTCAAAGCCCGTTCCTGAGCGTTGAACCGGTAAGGGAAGATCCGTTTATGTCCGGCCAGGTGCAGGGTCTCGTATTTGTCTGAGTTATAAGTTTCCTGGAACACCGTTACATAATCTGCCCCGCAGGCGTGAAGATAGGCGTACTCATCGGAATTCATGGGATAGACCTCCAATCCGATGACCCGGAAATACTTCCTTGCGATCTGGCAGGCTCTTCCTATATATTCTACCGTAGACTTTTTCCTGCTCTCCCCGGTCAGAAGCAGCACCTCCTGCAGTCCCGTCTTTGCGATAGCCTCGAACTCTCTTTCGATCTCCTCTTCGTTAAGCTGTGCCCGGCGGATCTTATTATGACAGTTAAACCCACAGTAAATGCAGTAATTCTCACAGTAGTTGGCAAGATATACCGGGGTAAACATATTCACCGAGTTTCCGAAATGTCTGCGCGTCTCCCCCTGGGCCGCCTGGGCAATCTCTTCCAGAAGAGGCAGGGCCGCTGGCGACAGGAGGGCTTTCAGATCTTCCAAAGAACGGTGGTCTTTCGCCAAAGCTCTCCTTATATCCGACTCTTTATAAATCTCTGGATCGTATTCCTCCATCTTGCGGATCACTTGATCCATGACCTGGGAGCCGATGTCTTCCATATCCGGCAGATAGGTCATGTGGTCGATCCGGTTTTCTTTTTGATGTTCCCGGATCTCTTCATTTAAAATACTTTCATTGATATGCTCTTGTCTACTCATGCCGTTCTCCTTCTTCTCAGTCTCTCAGGTATCCGGTCAGCGGAGAGGACGCGCTTCCTCCATGGCTTCTTACGCTTCCCATTCCGGCCAGGTAGGCCGCTCTTCCTGCTTCTACCGCAAGTCCCATAGCTTTCGCCATAACTTTTACATCCCCGGATGTTGCGATCGCTGTATTTGCCATAACAGCCGCCGCTCCCATTTCCATCGCTTCACAGGCCTGGGAAGGTTTGCCGATTCCCGCGTCTACGATCACTGGCAGATCGATCTCGTCGATCAGGATCTGGATAAATTCTTTGGTGCACAGACCCTTATTGGAACCGATGGGCGCTCCCAACGGCATGATGCAGGCCGCTCCCGCCTCCGCCATATCCCTTGCGGCGTTCAAGTCCGGATACATATACGGCATGGCCACAAAACCCTCTTTGTTCAAGATCTCCACCGCTTTAATGGTTTCCTGGTTGTCTGGAAGCAGGTATTTGGTATCCCGCATGATCTCGATCTTGATCAGATCGCTTCCGCAGACCTCTCTGGACAGTCTGGCGATCCGCACCGCTTCCTCCGCGTTCCTGGCCCCGGAGGTATTGGGAAGCAGGGCTACTTCCTTTGGAATATAGTCCAAAATGTTGGCGGCTCCTCCTTCATTTGCCCGGCGAAGCGCCATGGTCACGATCTGGGCGCCTGCGTTCTCCACTGCCGCCTGGATCAAATCCAAGGAATATTTCCCAGATCCCAAGATAAACCGGGAGGTAAATTCGTGTGTACCAAGTTTCCATGTGTCTTTCTTTTGTTCCATATGTTTCATCCTTTCCTTCTTTCCTTCTTTCCTTCTATTCTTCTCCCAGGATCAGCCGTACTACCAGATTGGCCTGGTGGGCCGCGCACAAGGCCACTCTTGGCGCCATCAGCCCTCTCCCCGCCTCTGCCTCTGTCTTCTCGTCTCCGCAGAGATAGAAATGAGACGTGACTCTCCTGGTATGGATCTCATTGCTGTCCCCGAAACCTGCCATTCCGCTGGCAGCCACCAGATATTTCTCCGGGAACTCCTCCAGCACCGCCTGGGCCAGCATGGCTTTCTGTTCCGGCACATCGAAAGCCTCGCAGATATACTCTTCCTTCCAAAGCAGCTCCTTTACATTATCCCTGGTCACCCGCAGGCAGTGGGTCTCGATATCCAGGTACGGATTGATCCGCTCCAGGGTCTCCGCAAGGGCGTCCGTCTTATAACGGCCGATCTGGTCTATAAAATATTGCTGCCGGTTCAGATTCGTCAGGTCCACTTGATCAAAATCTATCAAATGGAGCCGTCCCACGCCGATCCTGGCAAGGGAAACGGCAATGTTGGAACCCAGACCGCCCAGGCCTGCCACCGCGACGGAAGCCTTGGAAAGCTTCTCCTGTACTTCCTTGGTATGCCGCAGGCAGAGCGCCTGGCTGATGGCTTCTTTCGCAGGCTGTCCTGTTGCTGCTCTTTCTTTTTGCATGTCTTTCTTTAGCCTCCTCCTACAAAATTCACCACTTCCAAAGTGTCTCCATCTTCAAGCAGGGTATCCCCGTAGGTACGCTTCGGCACAATGGCGCCGTTTCTCTCTACCGCGATCCGGTCCATGCGGTACCCGTTTCTCTCCAGATAGGCCTGGATGGTAAGTCCTTCCTCGTATGGCTCTTCTGCTCCATTTACACGGATCATGCTCACACCTCCTTCCTTCTATAAAAAAAGGTTCATGAAACAATACACCCGCGGTGGTGCACCCCTTCATGAACCTTTTCGTTCACTCTCAACTGTTCTCAAGATTCTGTTTTCCATACGGCTAAGCCCGGATGTACCGGTTTTGTCTGCCGCCTTCATGAAAATAGAAACGGGAAATGGTCAATGCCATTTCCCGCAATTTTCTCATCTTTCCCTACGTTGGCATTATCCAAATCAGGTTTCCGGGTCGAAACTTCCAGTTTCCTCTCAGCCTGTCACACAAGCTCCCCTGTTCTATTTCCATGTTCTACTATAAAAGCTTTTCCGCGGATTGTCAATAGGTTTTAGAGCAACTTACCGGATGCGCTCCGGGAAGCCTACCTTTTTCTGAACTTTCCGCAGAGTCTTGTTGGCAAAATATCCTGCCTTTTCCGCGTTTGTCTTGATAATGCCGTCCAGATAGGCTTTATCCTTCTCCAATCTTGCCGCCTCGTCCTGCAGCGGCTTAAGGATCGCCACAACCGCTTCGCCTACCGCGATCTTAAAATCGCCGTAGCCTTTTCCGTCGAACTCTTTCACCGTCTCTTCCGGCGTCTTTCCGGTGCAGGCGCTGTAGATGTCGATCAGGTTCTTTACGCCAGGCTGTTCATCCCGGTACAGGATCTGGCCTTCGGAGTCTGTGACCGCCCGTTTGCATTTGCGCATGATGGTGTCCGGATCGTCCAGCAGATAGATACTGGCGTTGGGGTTCTCGTCGGACTTGGACATTTTCTTCGCCGGGTCCTGCAGACTCATGATCCTGGCTCCCACTTTTCCATAATAGCCTTCCGGTATGGTAAAGACATTCCCATAAATGTTATTAAACCGCTCGGCAATGTCTCTGGTGATCTCCAGATGCTGTTTCTGGTCGTTTCCTACAGGGACCACGTCCGCCTGATACAGCAGGATATCCGCCGCCATCAACAC
>CABPCP010000072.1 GCA_902406105.1 uncultured Mordavella sp. | reverse complement strand
GGGGCCGGGGGATTTTTAAAAATCCCCCGGCCCAAATTAAAAATGCCCTGTCCCTTTTTCGCTTTCAACAATGTTCCAGCACGATTCCATGGGCGATTCCCGGCACGCTGGCTCCTTCATTGAAACTTACCGTAGACATCAACGCTCCTGTCGGCACGAACAGAACTCTCTTCCATTCGCCGCTTTCCAGTTTGGGCAGGATATATGCGGACAGCGTTGCCGCGGCGCAGCCGCAGCCGCTTCCCCCAGCGTGGGTATCTTGTTTTTGCTGATCATAAATGATCATCCCGCAGTCCATATGATTTTTCTTAATATCCCATTCTTTCCCCCGCATAAGATCAAACAAGATACTCTGTCCCACATATCCAAGATCCCCCGTAATGATCCGGTTATAATCTTCCGGCATCCGCCCAAAATCTTCCAGATTCTGAATGATGGTATCGCAGGCCGCCGGCGCCATACAGGCCCCCATATTCTGGGCATCTTTCAATCCGTAATCCACGATCTTTCCCACTGTGACCCCTGTGATCTTCACGTGGCTTTCCCGTTTTCCCACAAGAAACGCGCCGCTTCCCGTTACGGTCCACTGGGCAGACAAGGGTCTCTGACTCGCGTAATTTAAAGGAAAACGGAATTCCTTTTCCGCGCTTCCAAAGTGGCTTGACGTCACTGCCATGACCGTCTCCCCATATCCAGCCGCCACACTCATAGAAGCCAGAGCAAGCGCTTCTCCGGATGTCGAACAGGCGCCGTACAATCCAAACAGCGGGATCTGAAACTTTTCGACTCCAAGGGAGGTAGCAGTTCCTTGCCTGAGCAGATCGCCTCCAAACAGGAACCGGATTTCTTCCTGCTTCATCCCAGCTTTCCCAAGAGCAAGCACACAAGCCTGCCGCTGCATGGTGCTTTCCGCCGCTTCCCAGGTATCTTCCCCAAACATAGGTTCATGGCATACGGCGTCAAAAAATTTCCCCAGCGGGCCATCTCCTTCCTTCTGCCCTACAACAGACGCGCTGCTGATCATATAAGGAGCCTGCGAAAAGGAAATGCTCTGCCTGCCCAGAATCGGACTTCCCTTCAAATTGTCCTCGCCCATGTTGTCCACCTCCCTAATTTTTCTACAGTATTCCAATACTTTTTAAAATCCAATAACCAAGGCCCAGAAGCCAGCTCGTAAAGACTCCATATAAAATCACCGGCCCGGCGATCGTGAAAATCTTGCAGCCAATCCCCATAACCTGACCTTCCTTCTGATACTCGATGGCCGGAGCCGCCACGGAATTCGCAAATCCCGTGATCGGCACCAGCGCTCCCGCGCCGCCCCATTTCGCTAGTTTTGGGTAAATTCCAAAACCGGTAAATATCACGCTCAAAAGGATCAATATGATTGAAGCCCAGCTTCCGCAGACATCCTGTTCCATTCCCCTAGCCTTACAAAAATTCAAGATCCCTTGTCCGGTCACACAGATCAGGCCGCCAGTTATAAAGGCCCTGGCCATATTAACCGGCAGACTATGGACCGGCGTCTTATGCTTTACGTAATTCTTATATGCTTCCTGCTGCCTCTGTTTATCCACAATAGCCTCCTATTTATCCACATTTTCCATGAATTATCAATTTGGGACAGGGCTTTTTCAATCCGGGCCGGGGGATTTTTAAAAATCCCCCGGCCCCACCTACCAGCGCTGCCAAAAGAACAGCAATGCCCCTATCCCTTTCCCCAGCGCGATCCCCAGGATGATAAGCGCAATTCCTCGCGTCAGTTTCGCTCTGCGGGCAAATAGGGGAAATACGTTCAGAATTTCTGCCAGCGCCATAGCCCAGCAGCCGGTAAATATACCGGCGAACAGTCCAAAGACTGGCGCAAGCCACGCTCCATACGAGATACTAAGATGGTAAACGAAAAAGATGTTCCCAGTTATCCCTCCTAAAGCTACGCTGGTCTCGTAGAGCAGTATATGTTCCCCCGTATGGGTCCGGTCGGCAAAATCTGAAATCACACCCAGTTCGACGATAAAGGAAAAGAGTCCTCCCGCCGCTACAATACCCGCGCTAAGCCCGACGACTGCCAGAAGGATCTGTTCTGCCCATGTCCCCATCCACATCCAGCTCTGTCCCCTTTCTGGAATAGTTTTCGATCAGCGTAGTCTGGATATCATTCTCATAAAGCCTCATTTCCACTTCCATCGGTGTCGGATCCGCTGAAAACCGTTTCTTGCCAAAATGATTGAAGAAAACTAAGATTCCTATGATCAGGCCGAGGCAGTAGCTAAACTCCAGAATCGTAAAACCATCGCTGGTCGTTCCGGTCACCAGCTTATATATCTGGCCGAACAGCTTTGTCACATCCACATCATTGTTAAACGCCATAATCGAAAATGCCGCTCCCGCAAAACTGATCATCGTTACAGCCCCTACTTTGACCACATGGAGTATCCCGCCTGTATCCTTTTGTTTCTCGTATGTCACGATAAAATCTGGTTCACCCATATTCTGTATCTCCGCCTCCGGAAACACAGAATGAATACCAGCCACCACTTTCAAGATCGATACTGCCGCGCGGTTTTGCCGCTGATCCTGGCTTTTGGGGAACTGCAGAAGCGGAATCTTCTTGATCCTGGCCAGCATCGGAGCCTCGGTACATTCAATCTGGAGAACATCGCCCAGCGTCACTTTCGGAAAGGATACTTCTACATTTCTGTCCGCCTTTACATAAACAGTCGCGCTCCCTTTTCCCATATCCTAATTCCCGCCATTCTCCGTCTCCACTTTCACCAGCGTGCCTTCGCTGATTTCCGCCTCCCCGCTTACGTCCGCGAAATAATAGATCAGCCCCAGAAGAACGGCGGCCGCCACAACGCAGACCAGGCATACCCTTAGTTTCTTTCTTGCTTCATCCATACTGCCCACAGTCCTTTCTGTTTTGTTTTATTTAGTATGGATCAATTTCGCGGGAAATATACATAGGTATGCCTGTTAGATTTTCTCACGCATTTGTTTTAAAATCTTCTTCTCAAGCCGGGACACCTGCACCTGGGAAATTCCCAGTTCTTCTCCCACCTGGGACTGTGTCCTGTCGGCGAAATATCTTAGATAGATCAGTTTCCGTTCTTCCTGTCCGAGGGCGGACAGCAACTGATTCAAAAGCATGCGGTCCAAAACCTTATCTTCCCCTCCCTCCCCCTGAGGGAGTTTATCCATTAAACGGATCTCCTGTCCATCCTTTTGAAAAATAGGCCGATGAAGAGATTCCACTTCTCCCCCCGCATCCAGAGCCATGGTCAGTTCTTCCCTCTCCACCCCCAATTCCCGCGCGATCTCTGTTACCGTCGGTTCTCTTCCACAGTCCTCCCGCAGCCGTTCCCGGCATACGCTGGCCTTTCCGGCTAATTCTTTCAGAGATCGGCTGACTTTGATCATCCCATCGTCTCTTAAAAATCGTTTGATCTCGCCAGATATCATAGGTACCGCATAGGTGGAGAATTTCACCTCATATTTCAGATCAAATTTGTCAATTGCTTTCAAAAGTCCGATATTCCCGATTTGGAACAGGTCTTCCGCCTCTACGCCCCGGTTTCGGAACCTTTTGACGATACACCAGACCAGTCCTTCATTTTCTTCTACCAGACGTGCTCTCGCTTCTTCATCCCCTTCGTGAGACTTTCTGATCAAAGCGATTGTGTGGTCCATAGTTTCCGTCCTTTTCCAATGGTCTTTTTCATTTTAACGATAGTTCCTTTTCCAGGACTTGAAAGTACTTCCAGACTATCCATAAAAGCTTCCATAAAAGAGAACCCCATACCGGAACGGTCTAATTCTGGTTTTGTCGTAAACAATGGCTCCATAGCCTGCGCGACATCTTCAATTCCCCTGCCCTTATCCTCAATTTCCAAATACAGGGTTTTCCCCTCTGTCCGGCAACGGATATAAATATTATGTACCTCATTCTCATATCCGTGGATGATCGCGTTGGTCACCGCTTCCGATACCGCTGTTTTCACATCTGAAACTTCCTCTACCGTAGGATTCAAAGAAGTCATAAACGCCGCCACCGTTACGCGCGCAAAAGACTCGTTGGACGAACGGCTGTCAAAGATCAATTCCATTTCATTGGTATTTTCCATTTACTTCTCCTCCTCATAGATCTGAATAATTTTAGTTACTCCCGACATAGTCAATATCTTCCTCATTCTTTCATTGGTATGCACAGCGCATACTTCCCCTCCCAGCATATAGATTCTCTTATACCTTCCCATGATCACCCCTATCCCCGAGCTATCCATAAAATTGGTCTGCGCAAAATCAAAGATAACATACCGGATATGGTTTCTCTCGATCAAATGATCGGATTCTTTGCGGATTTCTTCCGCATTGTGGTGATCCAGTTCATGTGGAAGAAAAATCGTCAGACAGTTTTCCTGTACCTGGTACTGCATAGTCTTCCCCCTTTTATTGATTTTCATACACCTTGGCTCTTTTTTCCTGCGGTAAATAAAAAGAAAAGGATATGCAGGTTTTTGCATATCCTTTTCTTTCGTACCTAATTTTCTTCACTATCTGTACTTCCGGAAGCGTTATCTTCTGAATCTCCGTCTCCGCTTGACGATGCGCCTTGGGAATCACTGCTTCCCGAATTCTGCGCGTCCAGCGCCTCCTGGGCCGATGCGGCAGCTTCGGTATCTGGATAATCCTCCAAAATCTTCTGATACCAAGTATTCGCTTGGTCCTGATCGCCATTTCCTTCATAGGCCTGAGCCAAAAGCAGCATTGCCTGCCCATCCTGGTATCCCGCATCCATCTGCATCACCTGTTCCAGATTAGAAATGGCGCTTTCATAGTTCGCCACATTAACATTCTCCTGAGAGGTATTGAACAGCTTTTCGCACATTCTTGGATACAGAGAGTCCCGTACCTCTTCGTACCGGTCTCTCCCTAATGTTCCGAGAGAATCCGCGTTAATCTTCAGCATCTCCTCCAGCATAGCGTTATCACTCATATCATTGGCGTTAAAATGCTGATAAACATTGATAACCGCCTCATAGCTCTCTTGCGTGGACTCAGCGGTTGCCTGGGCATCCTGGCTGGCCTCACTGGTAGAGCGGTATTCTTCTAATTCTTTCTGCAAAGCGCTGATCTGGGCCTCCTGGGTGGCAATCTGGTCGCTGAACTGAGCTGTTTGTTCATTGGTGTCTCTCTGCCTGGAAGAATTCACAGCAGGCATGATCAGAAACCACATAACCGCTACGCCCACAACCAGCCCGATCAGAATATTGATGATCGTGTGAAGTCCTGTGTTCTCTTTAAATCCAGATGCCACAGGCTGGATGATCGTCTCATTTCCAATGCTGTACGTAACTGTCTGCTGCTCCTCTTTTCCCTTCTCCTTTTCCTTGATCCTTACCGTCCGGGATTTCCGGATCTGGTTGAGCTCATGCATATATTTTAATGTGATTTCATCGGTAGTATCCAGTTTGTGAGCAGTCCTTAACATACTTCTGGCATTGCCGTACTGCTCTGTCTGAATATATAGGAGAGCCAGCAGCTGATAGGCTTTCACATACGCGGGGTGGGCCGACACCACTTTTTTCAGCTGGATGATCGCCAAGTCTTCCCCGTTCTGCCGGGCATATTCCAAGCTCTGGTTAAATTTCTTCACCGCCTGATTGATGGCCTCCAGCTCTCCAGGGACCTCCTGCACCTTGCTGATATAATAGTTCGCAATATTATCATGGGACTGAAAATTCTTACTTAAGATCCACTCCACCAGGCCCTCGATCACATCCCCGCGCCCGTAATAGACCAGCCCCAGCAGATTCCTGGCCGCAATATTCGCCTGGTTATACTGGAGACTCTTCCGAAGAGATTTGATCGCCCCGGACAGATCCCGGATATTGGCCTTTTTCAATCCGTCATTGTACCAATAGTTTGACTGGTACACAAGTTTCATCGTATAATCCATAAATGACCGATTCCTTTTTATTTTGTCTGCTCTATCATTTCCCGCAGAATATCTGTCATGTCTGTCAGGTCCTCCTGATAGACCGCATTCTCAATATCTTCCACTTCCAGACTAGGCTGGAATTTCTTTAATTCTTCCTCAAAATCAAGCATAAGATCTGCCTCCTGCCAATTCTTTTTTCACCTCGCCGGCCAGATAAAGAGATCCCACACAGTAGACCTCCCCTTCCTCCCTGAGGGAAAAAGCCGCCTCCAAAGCCTCCGTCGGCGTGTCTCGCCAGAGGACTTGCTCCTTTGTATACTTCTTAAACAGCCGTCCCAGTTCTTCTGCCGGCACCGCTCTTTCATCATCAAATCCGGTAGCTATATAAGCCTTTGCGCGAAACTTTCCGCAGAGACATTGGATCATTTCCTCATATTTTTTGTCTGAGGCCGCCCCAAACACCACCACCGGCCGTTCGTTCTCTGCCAGGTCAGGATACAAAAGCTCCACGCTCTGGATGAACCCTTCGATCGCTCCCGGATTGTGGGCGCCGTCCACAGTCAAATGAGGCGCCGCCTGTTCCATGCGTCCTTCCCACCTTACAGAGGCCACTGCCTCCACCCAGCGCTCCATATGGGTCTTTTGATCCGCAAGCAGACACTCTGCGGCCTGCAGAGCGATCTCCGTATTTGTTACTTGGTAAATCCCACAAAGGGGGACGTGCCAGGTAACATCTCTATCATACGCATTCCGTCTTAAAAATGCAATATTGTTTCTATGAACTTCCAGGATTTCGAACGCATTTTTCGAGATTTCTCTACACGGCGCTCCCAGTTTTCCTGCTCTCTCCCGGATCGCCGCCGCCGCTGTCTCATTGCTGCCATCGAAGATCACCGGTACTCCCGGCTTTATGATTCCCGCTTTCTCTCCAGCGATCTCTTCTATCGTCTCGCCCAGGATATCGGTATGGTCCAGACTGATAGACGTTATAACCGTCAAGGCCGGCTGCTTTGGCGCGTTGGTCGCATCCAGCCTGCCTCCAAGTCCAGTCTCTAAAATGATATACTCTGTGCCAGCCAGAGCAAATGCTGTCATACCCATTCCAAACAGGAACTCGAAATAGGAAGGATGCTCCATTCCGTCACGCTCCATGCTTTCCGCCGCCTCCAAAGCTCTGCGAAACACCCGATAAAAGGTATCGTCACTGACAGGGCATCTGTTGACCTGGATCCTTTCATTGATCGAGATCAGATGGGGCGATGTGAAGAATCCGCAGGTCTTTTCCTCCGCCTCGAGAACCGCCTGCAGGCATGCGCACACAGAGCCTTTTCCATTGGTCCCCGCCACATGGACAATTCTTTGATCCAGTCCCGGATTTCCAAGCCTTCTCAAGAATTCTCCGGTATGCACAAGGGAATGTTTCCTGGTAAATCTTGGAAGGCGTTCAATATAATCTACCGCCTCCCGATAGCTTCTTGGATGCATCATTCTTCTTCCTCACCTGTCTGCTCTACCCAGGATTTTGTCTTATCTGTCCCGGTTCCTTCCATTACTGTCAGGGTCCCATTCTGATAAATATATTCATTAGACTTCCTAAATAGAGTATCACTGGATCCGTATTGACAAGTATAGATCACATCCCCGTCTTTTAACTCTGTAGAGGGCAGGTCGATCCTGGTATTGTTCAGAAAGTCTTTCTCCTGTTCTTCTCCATTGACATAAACTCTGGTGTAAGCGGTAAAGTTCTCGCCATACAGACTGTACCCCTCTTCCAGATGGGGCACGATATCGGTCAGCGTCACATCCCGGACGCCCATCACCATATGCCCTTCTGTAATAGGCGGCTCCCCGTCATAGACATATTGCTCCCCATACAAGATATCATACTGCAGCACCTCCAGATCCGCCAGATAGTTCTTGGTCTGCCGGCGCTCCTGATGATAATTGAACACAGTTCCGGAGTGGATGCCCAGCCGGTCAAATACATCCGCCATAATCTGATAGGATGGGATATTCCGGTCTTCTTTCTCAAGACCAATATTGTCCCAGATCACATAGTTGGTATTGTATAGGTAGCGGCTCTTTAAATCCTCCGCTTTCAATCCCATCGTAGGAAGATGATCTCCATAGAATACCACCACCGTAGGTTCGCCGCGTTCTTCAATAGCCTTGATCAGATTCCCGGCAAACTGATCCATTTCATAGACCTGGTTTACATAGTATTCCCATTTATTTTTCAGAGCTTCATCCTCAATGCCCTCCACCGTGATCTCTGGATTCTCGATCTTTTTCTCTTCCGGATAATCTCCGTGTCCCTGCACACTGATGGTAAAAACAAAATCTTTTTGCTCGGTAGAGTCCATAGCGTCCAGGATATGGTCAACCAGGATATCATCTTTGGCCCAGCCGTTCTCCGTCAACTGAAGGATATTCATAAATTCCTTGCTGGTAAAACTGTCAAAGCCCATATTATTAAATACCCTGGCTCTGCTGTAGAAATTACCGCCGTTATTATGCAGGGCATGGGTTCCAAGCCCAAGAGAACTAAGTGCGGTCGCCGCGCTTTCGCAAGGTGTTTCTTTTAAGATCGTCTTATAAGGATACTCGCCCGGTCCAAAATACCGCAGATTCATTCCGGTCAGCACCTCAAACTCTGTATTCGCTGTTCCCGCTCCCACAGAAGGTACTTTGAAATATCCTGATGAATACTCTTCAAACATTTTATGCAGATTCGGACACGCATCCTTCGATGTGGTAAAAAACTCCGCCTCGTCTACATCAAAAAAGGATTCTAACTGTACGAAAAGAATGTTGGGCAGTTCCTCCGCGGACTGCTCCGATTCATTCTTCGTGATCTCTCCGTTATTGCTGATCTGAGCAATCGTCTCCTCACTATAATCGTTGGGTTCACTGATCCCGGTATTGAACAAGCTGGCCATAAAACAATAGGGGAGGCCGTAATCCTCATAGGCAAAAGCAATATTTCCAAAATAGGTGGACACTACTCGGTTCTCCACTGCCGCATTGGCCGCGATACTGTAAACAAACGCCCAGAATCCAATTCCCGCGACAGCCAGGACCCGATGCATTTTCCCCGTGTACTGGCCGCCCCGTCTCCACATAGAGATCACCCAGATCACCACCGCAACAATCCCCACAATGAGAACTACCACTTCAAAGCCGTTAAAATAGTTGTTGATCAGACTAAGCCCTTCTGTAGCCGCCTTCAAATCCTGAGCGTTAAACGGCGTCACGCGCTTGAGCAGCATATATCCATTCGCCACTCCAAGAATCAGCCAGAGCACGCTGACAATGATCCTGGCAAAAACTCTCCGCCGAAACAAATAAACTACTGAGAAAGTCACAAAGATCATAAACGCGTTATACAAAAACACTACCGGCGTCTCTGTCATATAATTCCACGCTTCAAACACAGAATGTCGGGAGATAGCCTCGATAGCAAAATTGATCACGCAGGCAAGCAGCGCGTGGAACAAGAGGGACAGACGGTTCATGATCTTCCACACCGGCTGCATTTTCTTCGCGAAAGCGCTGTTTCTTCTCTCCTCCAGGATTCTTATACGTCTTTCTTTTCTCGCCTTCCAATAGGCTTTGATATCCTCTTTTTTCAGATTCCTTAATTTCTGGATCTTTCCTTTGATATCCGGCTTCTTGAAATGGATTTTTTTCATCGGTCAACTAACCCCTTACGAACGTTTTGCTTTTAAACCTTCCAGTCTTTCTGTCACCTGGTCTATCATCTGTCTATAAGTTTCTAATTTGTCCCGTTCTTCCTGGACTTTTGCCTCCGGCGCCTTGCTTACAAATTTCTCATTGCTTAGCATCCCTTCGGCCCGGCTGATCTCTTTGGTCAGACGCGCTTCCTCTTTCGTCAGGCGCTCGATCTCCTGATCGAAATCGATCAGTTCCTCTAAAGGCAGGCAAACGGTCGCATCCGGCACAACAATAGACACCGCGTCCTCCGCGATTCCCGCCTTGTCATTCTGAATGATGAGATCATTGAGAGCCGCCATATTCTGGGCGGATCCACGCAGAGATTCCAGCCCCCGGCACAGCGCCTCATCCTCGCATACCACGTAGGCGGTAGCTTTCCTGGAGTTTGGCACATTCATCTCGGCCCTGACATTCCGGATTCCCCGGATGATCTCTTTATAGTGGTCTGCCACATTCTCCGCTTCCGGGAAATTCCAAGCCTCATCATAAACAGGCCACTGGGACATCATCAGCGATTCTTCTTCGGGGATCAGCTTGCTGTAGATTTCCTCCGAAACGAATGGCATATACGGATGCAGGAGTTTCAGCGCTTTCTTTAAAACCTCTCGCAAAGTCCACATCGCGTCATTGGCGCTCTGGGGATCTTCTTCCCCGTGATAGATGCGGTATTTCGCCATCTCGATATACCAGTCGCAGAATTCATCCCAGATAAAATCGTAAATCTTAGCCAAGGCGATGCCCAGCTCAAATTTATCCATATTCTCGGTCACATCTTTGACTACATTATTGCAGCGGGACATGATCCAGCAATCCTCCGGATACTTCTTCACGTCTTCTGGCTCCGCGATCTCTTTGTCTCCCAGGTTCATCAGGATAAACCGGGACGCGTTCCACACCTTGTTGGCAAAGTTACGGCTGGCTTCTACTCTCTCGTTGTAGAAACGCATATCATTTCCAGGCGCGTTTCCTGTTACCAGGGTCATACGCAGCGCATCTGCTCCGTATTGATCGATGATCTCCAGCGGGTCGATTCCATTTCCCAGAGACTTGCTCATCTTCCGGCCCTGGGAATCTCTTACCAGACCATGGATAAACACGGTATGGAATGGTGATTTTCCAGTCTGTTCATAACCGGAGAATACCATACGGATGACCCAGAAGAAAATAATATCATATCCTGTTACCAGCACGTCTGTAGGATAGAAGTAATCCAGATCCTCTGTCTTATCGGGCCATCCCAGTGTAGAAAATGGCCACAGGGCGGAACTGAACCAGGTATCCAAAGTATCTTCGTCCTGGGTAAAATGGGTACCGCCGCATTTCGGACATTTCTCCGGCGTTCCCCTGGACACTACGATCTCGCCGCATTCGTCGCAGTAATAAGCCGGAATCCGGTGTCCCCACCAGATCTGCCGGGAAATGCACCAATCCCTGATATTTTCCAGCCAATGCAGATAAATCTTGTCAAACCGTTCCGGCACGAATTTCAGGTCCCCATTTTTTACAGCCTGGATCGCCGGTTTAGCCAGCTCCTCCATACGTACAAACCACTGCTGTTTTACCAGCGGTTCTACCGTAGTATGGCAGCGGTCGTGGGTTCCTACATTATGAGAATGAGGCACTACCTTTACCAGATAGCCCTGCTCTTCCAAGTCTTTTACCATGACCTTGCGGGCCTCATAACGGTCCATTCCCGCGTACTTGCCGCCGTTCTCATTGATGGTGGCGTCATCGTTCATCACATTGATCTCCGGCAGGCCGTGCCGTTTTCCAACCTCAAAGTCGTTGGGGTCGTGGGCCGGCGTGATCTTCACCGCTCCGGTTCCAAATTCTTTATCCACATAAGAGTCAGCTACGATCGGAATCTCCCGCCCTACCAGCGGCAGGATCGCCTTCTTCCCTACAATGTCTTTGTATCTTTCATCATCTGGATGCACCGCGATCGCCGTATCGCCCAGCATAGTCTCCGGACGGGTGGTGGCGATCTCCAGATAATCATCGCTTCCTACGATGGGATACTTGATATGCCAGAAATGTCCTTCCTGCTCTTCATGCTCTACTTCCGCATCTGAAAGAGAGGTCTTGCAGACCGGACACCAGTTGATGATCCTGGACCCGCGGTAGATGTAGCCTTTCTCATAAAGTTCGATAAACACTTCCTCTACCGCTTTTGAACAGCCTTCATCCATAGTAAAACGTTCCCGCTCCCAGTCGCAGGATACGCCCAGCTTCTTTAACTGTCCTTCGATCGTTCCCGCATATTCCTCTTTCCACTGCCAGGTGCGCTCCAGGAACTTCTCCCGTCCCAGCTCTTTCTTGTCAATGCCCTCTTCCTTTAACTGGTTGGTCACTTTTACTTCTGTAGAAATGGCCGCATGATCGGTTCCCGGAACCCACAGCGTATTATATCCCTGCATCCTTTTATATCGAATGATGATATCCTGCAATGTATTGTCCAGGGCATGTCCCATATGCAGCTTCCCTGTGATATTCGGGGGCGGCATTACTGTAGTAAACGGTTTTCTGCTGCGGTCTACTTCCGCGTGAAAATATTCATTCTCACACCACTTCTCATACAGCTTTGGCTCAATCTCTTTGGGATTGTAAGTTTTCTCCAGGTTCTGACTCATAGTTTCCTCCTCATTCTCGCATTTCACACTTTTTTCACATTTCTGAAAGAAAAAGCCCTTTACGATTACGTAAAGGGCGATTCATTTCGCGGTACCACCTTCATTATATAGAAGAAACTCTCCTATATATCTCCTCTTGTTCTTTAACGGGAACGAATCCGGGACCTCCTACTTCTCCCAGACCTCTCTGGTCGGTTCAGCGATCCGGCTCAAAAGCTACCTTCCGCATCTCATTTCCTTTGGCCCCTCTCAGCCTGTGGGCAGCCTTCTCTGTCAGAATGACGCCTGCGTACTCCTCTTTTTCATCGCCTTTTGCACATAAACTATTGAATATGATAGCCAGCGGGGGGAAATTTGTCAAGGTTATTAATAGAAATTTAAGGATAGCTGTTGATTTTACTGGCCTGGGAATTGATTTACTTATCTTTTGCTTCTATAATGCTCTCTAGAGGACAAACAAAGAAGCAGATACAACTAAAGAAAGGGGTTAGAGCATGACAAAATTTGAAGAATTCGAAGCAATCATCGCACGCCTGCGCTCCCCAGAGGGCTGCCCCTGGGACCGGGAACAGACTCATACCAGCCTAAAGAAAGGCTGTATCGAAGAAGCCTCGGAAGTAATCTGCGGCATCAACATCTTAGATAAAACCGGAGATTCGGAAAACCTAAAAGAAGAATTAGGGGATCTTCTGCTCCAGATCGTCATGCACGCCCAGATTGCCAAGGAAGAGGGCCTCTTCACCATGGATGACGTGATCCAGACCGTCACCGACAAGATGATCCGCCGTCATCCCCATGTATTTGGAACCGTTGAAGTTTCCGGCTCCAAAGAAGTGCTGGAAAACTGGGCAGACATTAAGAAACAGGAGAAAGAAGGCAAAGAATGGATGGAAACCTATCTGCCGGAAGCCTTTGATGAGGCAGAGGGATTGATCGAGGCCGCAAGGAAAAGGAAGGGGTTTTAACCCTTCCTTTCTCATGTCTCCATAAACGCCTCCATCAGGCTTCCAAACTTATAATACTCCACTACTCGTTTTAAGCCTTCCAGGATCTTTTCTTGAGAATAATCGTGAGCTTCCAGAAATGCCTCCGGCTTCCCGCTTAATTTGTCATAGAACAGCAGCGCTCTCCCGAAATGGGTCTGGTTCTCTGGTTCCAACCCTTTCGTCAAGAGGCACTCCGCCTCATTGATGTTGCCTGCTTCCAGCATCGAAAATAAATCCGTCCCTTTTTCCTCCTCTGGAAACACCATTTCCTCTTTGTCAATGTCTTGATTTAATACCAACAAAATAAGGATCCTTGCCAGCTCATGAGCCAGTCCCATCATACTCTTGTTCATCTTTTTCCCTTCTCCTTTGTTTCATTCTTTCTGATACTTCTTAGACTGTTGAAGTTGGGAAAAAGTTTTAAGAATTTAAAAAATTTTTCAAAATATTTGTAAGATCAAAAAGGGACAGGGCATTTTTAATTGGGGCCGGGGGATTTTTAAAAATCCCCC
>CABPCP010000071.1 GCA_902406105.1 uncultured Mordavella sp. | reverse complement strand
GGGGCTTTTTAAAAAGCCCCCGGCCCCAATTGAAAAAGCCCTGTCCCTTTTTGCGGAATCCGTCTCTTGAATATTTTGCTGGTTAGCTTTATAATAAGAACAATGTTAAGCAGATGTTAAGATAACGATCGAGAAGGTTAAGGATATGGGGAATAAAAATGATTTGTTGCAGAAAATAGAGGACGGCTATCAGAAGTTCAGTAAAGGCCAGAAGAAACTGGCTGATTTTATTCAGAAGGACTATGATAAGGCGGCCTTTTTAACGGCGGCGAAAATGGGTGAGGAAGTAGGCGTAAGCGAATCTACGGTGGTCCGGTTTGCTATGGCCTTAGGATATGACGGCTATCCGGGATTCCAGAGGGCGTTGGGGGAACTGGTCCGCACCAAGCTGAATTCGATCCAGCGGATGGAAGTGACTTACGGACGTATCAGTCAGGGACAGATTCTTGCGTCAGTGCTGCAGTCAGATATTGAAAAGATTAAAATGACGATGGAGGTCATTGATCATGAATCTTTTGAGATGGCGGTAGATACGATCCAGAACGCCCATAGGATTTATGTGATCGGGATCAGGAGCTGCGCGCCCCTGGCCAGTTTCTTGAGTTTTTATTTGAACCTGATCTGTCCAAATGTAACGGCTGTAACGACAAATAGTTCCAGCGAGATTTTTGAACAATTGATCCGTATCGGTGAGGATGATGTGATTATTGGGATCAGTTTCCCAAGGTATTCTATGCGGACGCTGAAAGCCTTGGAATTCGCCAGCAATCGGAAAGCTAAGGTGATCACTTTGACAGACAGCGTCCATTCGCCAATGACTTTGTATTCGTCTTGTAATCTGATCGCCAGAAGCGACATGGCTTCTATCGTGGATTCACTGGTAGCGCCGCTAAGTGTGGTAAACGCTCTTGTGGTGGCCCTGTGTATGAAGAAGCAGAAGGAAGTGATCTCCACCTTAGAAACCTTAGAACAGATTTGGGACGAGTATCAGGTCTACAGCAAGGATGAACTGAATTTGGTGGGAGATAAGGTGGAACTGTCAGGTCCGGCTTCCGCTCAAAAAGGTGAAAACGAAAGACAGGAACCAAAGGAAAAGGAGCCGAACGCATGAAAAAAGTACTGGTGATCGGAGGAGGCGCCGCCGGAATGCTGGCGGCGGCAGCGGCAGCTAGAAATGGCCATCAGGTGTGTCTCTATGAAAAAAACGAAAAGCTGGGGAAAAAATTGTTCATTACGGGCAAGGGCAGATGTAATCTGACGAATGCCTGTGACATTGACGTTCTGTTTGAATCCGTAGTTACTAATTCCAGATTTCTTTACAGCAGTTTCTACGGTTTTACCAATCAGGACGCCATTTCTTTTTTTGAAGAACTGGGTGTTCAGACAAAAATAGAGCGGGGAGGAAGAGTATTCCCGAAATCCGACCATTCTTCTGATGTGATTCGGGCTTTGGAGCAGGAACTCTACCGTCTCGGCGTGCAGATATTTCTGAGGGAGGAGGTACGAAAGGTAGAGGCGGAACATGGCCGGTTCCGCAAAATTCTGCTGGCGGACGGAAGACAGGCGCAAGGAGATGCGTGTATCATTGCCACTGGCGGGATTTCCTACCCTTCTACAGGTTCTACCGGAGACGGCTACCGCTTCGCGAAAGAAACGGGCCACACGGTCAAAGAGTGCCGTCCATCCCTGGTTCCCATGGAGACGGAGGAAGCCTGGACCAAACAGCTCCAGGGGCTGAGCCTGCGCAACGTGACGGCGGAAATCCGCGATGGAAAGAAGAAATTGTATGAAGAATTCGGGGAGATGCTCTTTACCCATTATGGAGTCAGCGGCCCGCTGATGTTAAGCGCCAGCAGCTATGTTGGAGAACGGCTCGCGAAGAAAAAGCTGCAGCTTTATATTGATCTGAAACCCGCCCTTTCGGCGGACCAGCTGGATCAAAGGATCCTGCGGGATTTTGAGGAAAACAAAAACAGGCAGTTTAAAAATTCTCTGGGAAAGCTTTTCCCAGCCAAGCTGATACCGGTAATGATAGACCTCAGTCAGATCCCGCCGGAGAAAAAGGTCCATGAAATCTCCAGAGAAGAGAGAAGGAATTTCGCGGCGCTGGTCAAGAAGCTGCCTTTGACATTGACCCGGCTGCGGGGATTTGAGGAAGCGATCATCACCAAGGGAGGCGTGAATGTAAAGGAGATCGATCCTGGGACTATGGAATCAAAACTGGTGAAGGATCTTTATTTCGCGGGCGAAGTACTGGATCTGGACGGAGTTACCGGAGGCTTTAATCTGCAGATCGCCTGGTCAACGGCCTATGCTGCCGGAAATGGGATTTTGTAGAGCGGCAGGTGTGTCAAACGATCAAACGCCGCGGGCTTTTGCGAATATATTGACTTTACAGATCAACCTTTTCAAAGTGTTTTGCGGAAATCCGGTATGCCAGAGGGACAGTCCATCCAAACAAGCGCTGGAATATGGGCGGGGGCTTCTGACGCTGCCATAAGAAGCAGCATGGGAATTGCCGCGAGAACAAATGCTGTTCCTGCCTTGTAGCCGTTTTTATAGAATGCCGTTAGAAATACCAGATCGTACATCGCGTATAGAAGGAGCCCAAAACCATACCATGCGGCGGTCGCGTCTAAACCGACAGGGTTATTGGCGATATCCAGAGTATTTCGCAGAATCGCAAACGGGACAGAAAAAAGCAGTTGGAACAGCTGAAAGAAAACAACCAGCAGGCATTTTCCCAGAACAATTTCCCGCTTTGTCACCGGCAAAACGGCTGTGTACCAGACATCATTCGTCTCCCGCGCGTTCAAAAAAGTAAGGTAAGGCGCTAAACACCCAAACATAAAAATAACACTGTATGGATAAGCGGGCACCAGGACAAGGCATCCCAAAAAGGCAAAAACAATCGAGGTTGGATGGGCTGCAAGCCTCATTTCTTTATACAGTAATGTCATCATCCCATTCACTCCTTTCTGTGCGAAGCATTATTTCTTCTAAAGTAAGCGGCCCTGTGTCGTCCGGAGTTTTCAAATGCTCAAAGGATCGCAGGAACGTATCTTTATCTGCGCTTTGTAATACCCGTCCATTTTGAATATAGGTAATATCATCTGCACATCTGTCCAAATCAGAAGTGATATGCGTGGAAAACAGAATAGAACAATTTTCATTTTTAACAATTTGCCGGAAAATATGAAGCAGTTCCTCGCGGGATACCGGGTCTAAACCAGAAGTCGGTTCATCCAAGATCAATAACTCGGCGTGGTGGGACAAGGCCAGCGCAAGCAGGTATTTTACTTTCATTCCATTTGAAAGTTCTTTGAATCTTTTGCTTTCATCCAAAGCAAAACGCTTGATATATTTTTGATACTGGGTCTGGTCCCAGTTTGCGTAAAATTTCCGAGTAACAGACGTGATGGCAGACAGCTTCTTCAGCGGATAAAAGTCAATCCCGCCAAACACAACGCCTATTCGCTGTTTACACTCCTTTTCATGCTGGCGGAAATTCTTTTGGAACATGGTGACACTGCCGCTTTCCGGAGACGCCATGTTGAGAACAGCCTTTAAGGCTGTACTTTTCCCAATCCAAAGCAGTTTTGAACAGCCGCGCAATGCCCAGGAAAAAATCTTCTTTCATCAGCGCGATTCCCGGATGTTCTGGATCTTCATCTCCTAAAACAACGAACATGTCTCCCGGCTTTATTTTGAACACATCTCTGGCCTGCTTGGGAAGTACGATCTGGCCGCGTTCACCTACGCGTACGGTTCCAAATATGTGCTTGCCCTTAGGCGGTATGCTTTCGCCGCTTGGCTTTTGGTCGTAATGGATCAGGTCGTCGAGTTCCGCATCATACAGTTTTGCCAGCGCGTCACAATTTAGGATGTCTGGCAGAGACTGACCGGCCTCCCATTTTGCGACAGCCTGCCGTGAAACGCCGATCTGCTCTGCCACCTCTTCTTGGGAAAACTTGTGAAACTGCCGCAGGGTGATTAAATTGCGGGCAATATTATTTTTCTGCGTTTTCATACTTTTCACACCTCCTAAACTTATTATACTCACGGCTTTTTGAAAGTTCTACCAACTATGGCAAGCCAAAAATGTTATGTTTGGTTGCGCAAGCTGTTGTCAAACAATAGATCCGGCGGCACAAGGCCGCAATAGTAGATAGAATGAACCGGCAATAAAATGTCAAACATGTTAAATTAAAAACTATTATTGACAGACAATTACGGCGCGTGTATGATAGAAAAAAACAAAGAATCGGATGATGGATCCAAGAGAGTTTATTGCAGCTATCCCGCAGTAACGCCGAAGGGGCAAGAGTCACATCGAAACTCTCAGGCAAAGGGATTGGATCCGGACGAGACTCTGGAGATGGACAGGGAGATAGGAGGCTTATGCATATCCGGGCGGAGCAGGGCCATATCTCCTTATTTTTTGCAGAGAATCAGACAGGAGGGAATTAGTATGGAACGAAAAACCCCGCTTTACGAAGCCCATGTAAAAGCTGGCGGGAAGATGGTGCCTTTTGGAGGCTACCTCCTGCCGGTACAGTACCAGACCGGTGTGATCAAAGAACATATGGCGGTGCGCCAGGCGGCAGGGCTGTTTGACGTGTCTCACATGGGAGAAGTGCTGTGCGAAGGGAAGGATGCGCTGGCCAACCTGCAGATGCTTTTGACCAATGATTTTACCAATCTGACAGACGGCCAGGCCAGGTACAGCCCCATGTGCAATGAACAGGGGGGAACGGTGGATGATCTGATCGTGTACAAGCGATGCGAGGATCACTATCTGATCGTGGTCAACGCGGCCAACAAAGACAAGGATTTCCAGTGGATGTCAGACCATCAATTTGGGGAGGTGACCTTTACAGATGTGTCAGATTCCTATGCCCAGCTGGCGCTGCAGGGGCCAAAGGCTATGGAAATCCTTAGAAAACTGACCGCGGAGGAGAATATTCCCAAGAAATATTATCATGCCGTATTCGACGCGGAGGCGGCGGGAATTCCCTGTATCGTCTCCAAAACTGGATATACAGGCGAAGATGGAGTGGAGTTATACCTGGAAAGCCGGCGGGGGGAAGAGATGTGGAACTTTCTGCTGGAAGCGGGGACGGAAGAAGGGCTGATTCCCTGCGGACTGGGAGCCAGAGATACGCTTCGCATGGAAGCGGCGATGCCCCTCTACGGCCATGAGATGGACGAGGAAGTGACGCCCTTGGAGACTGGGCTTGGATTTGCCGTAAAGATGTCTAAAGAAGACTTTATCGGCAGGAAAGCTTTAAAAGAGATGGGGGAACCAAGGAGAAAAAGAGTAGGCCTGAAAGTTACGGGCCGGGGTATCATCCGGGAGGATCAGCCTGTTTATCTGGATGGGAAACCGATCGGCCGGACTACTTCCGGGACCCACTGCCCATATCTTGGATATCCGGCGGCAATGGCCCTGGTAGACGCTTCTTATGGAGAAGAAGGAGACCTGGTCAGCGTGGAGGTAAGAGGGCGTATGGTGGAAGCTCAGATAGTGCCCCTGCCATTTTATAAGCGAAGCAGATAAAATTTAAATTCAAGGGAAAAGAAAGGAGAAGCAGCTGTGGAATTAAGAGAAGAACTGAGGTATTCAAAATCCCATGAATGGGTAAAAGAAGAGGGAGACGAAGTGATCATCGGGCTTACCGATTTCGCCCAGTCTGAGCTTGGGGATCTGGTGTTTGTCAATCTGCCGGAAGAGGGAGATGAAGTGACGGTGGGAGAGGCATTTGCGGATGTGGAATCTGTCAAAGCAGTGTCTGATGTGTATTCCCCGGTATCAGGAGTGATCAGCCAGATCAACGAGGAGCTTCTGGACGCGCCGGAATCTATTAATGAGATGCCCTATGACGCGTGGTTTGTGAAAGTAAAGGAGATCACAGAGATGGAGGAACTGTTAAGCGCCCAGGAATATCAGGCGTTTGTAGAGGAAGGCTAGACTCAGCGGAAAGGTGGTGACCTGCTATGGGCAGTTATGTACCAGGAACTAAAGAAGAACAGAAGGCAATGCTGGAAACCATCGGCCTTGCTTCAATAGAGGAACTTTTCCGCGATATTCCAGAGGAAGTCCGGTTTCAAAGGACATTGGATCTTCCGAAAGGAAAGTCGGAATTAGAAGTCCGGCGGATCATAGGGGAAATGGCGGCGAAAAATCATATTTTTCCCACCATTTTCCGGGGCGCCGGAGCCTATCGCCATTACATTCCGGCTATGGTGAAAAACGTGATTTCCAAAGAAGACCTGCAGACCGCGTATACACCGTATCAGGCAGAGATCAGCCAGGGAATCCTGCAGTCTATCTTTGAATATCAGACGATGATCTGTGAGCTGACGGGGATGGATGCTTCCAACGCCTCTGTCTACGATGGAGCCTCCGCGGCGGCGGAAGGAATCGCTATGTGCAGGGAGCGGAAAAGAAAGAAAGCATGGATCTCAGCGGCGGTACATCCGGGCGTATTAGAGACGGTGAAGACCTATTGCTTTGGAAATGAAATGGAAGTGGAAGTGATTCCGGAGAAAGAGGGGGTTACAGACCTTGCGTTTTTGGAAACCCATCTGGATGAAGAGACGGCCTGCGTCTACATTCAGCATCCCAATTATTATGGGAATCTGGAACCGGCTGGTGAGATCGGAGAGATCGTACATAAAGCGGGAGCGAAATACATCATGGGAGTGAATCCCATTTCCCTGGGCATTTTAAAGACGCCAAGGGAATACGGAGCGGACGTGGCGGTAGGAGAAGGCCAGCCCATGGGGCTTCCGCTGGCTTTTGGAGGACCCTACCTTGGGTTCATGGCCTGCGTGGCCGCAATGACCCGGAAGCTGCCTGGCAGGATTGTGGGACAGACAGCGGACGCCAATGGCAAAATCGGATATGTATTGACGCTGCAGGCAAGAGAACAGCATATCCGCAGGGAGAAAGCTTCCAGCAATATCTGCTCCAACCAGGCGCTGTGCGCCCTGGCGGTAGGAACTTACCTGGCTTCCATGGGAAGCGGAGGATTAAAGGAAGCGGCGCGGCAGTGTATGTCCAAGGCCCATTATCTGGCTGAGGAACTTGACAAAGCCGGATTTCATGCAGTAAACCAGGGAGAATTCTTTCATGAATTTGTGACGGTGTCAGAGGCGCCTTCCGAAAAGGCGCTGTCCGCGCTGGAAGCGCAGAATATCCTAGGAGGCTTTCCTCTGGATGAACACAGGATCCTCTGGTGCTGTACGGAAATGAATACGAAACAGGAAATGGACCGGGCCGTCCAGATCTTAAAGGAGGTGTAAGCGATGTTGATATTTGAAAAGAGCAGACCAGGAAGACACTGCGACCTTCTGCCTCCCTGTGATGTGCCGGTCGTAAGTCTTAAGACCCAGGATGAGAGAAAACAGCCCTTACACCTGCCGGAGCTTTCCGAGGGAGAACTTAGCAGACATTACACAGAACTGGCGAAAAAAAGTCATGGCGTGAACGATGGTTTTTATCCTCTGGGCTCCTGCACAATGAAATATAATCCAAGGATCAATGAGGAAATGGCCAATCTTCCGGGCTTTGCAAAGATCCATCCGCTGCAGCCCCTCTCTGCGGTGCAGGGCTGTCTGGAAGTTTTGAAAAAGGCGGAAACATATCTTTGCGAGATCACAGGAATGGATGCTATGAGTTTTCAGCCGGCGGCAGGAGCTCACGGAGAGTTTGCGGGACTGCTGCTGATCAAGGCCTATCATAAGAGCAGGAAGGACGAGAAGCGTACCAAGATCCTGATTCCGGATTCCGCCCACGGCACCAACCCTGCCAGCGCGGTGATGGCAGGATTTACCGTAGTCAGTATCCCCTCAGGAGCCGACGGCTGTGTGGATCTGGAGAAACTAAGAGAGGCGGCCACGCCGGAGGTGGCCGGGCTTATGCTGACCAATCCGAATACGCTGGGGCTGTTTGATAAAAATATTCTTGAGATCACAGATATCATCCATGCCTGCGGGGGACTATGCTACTACGACGGCGCTAATCTGAACGCGGTCATGGGAATGGCCCGCCCCGGCGATATGGGATTTGACGTGGTCCATTTAAACCTTCACAAGACCTTTTCTACTCCTCATGGAGGCGGAGGACCGGGAAGCGGCCCGGTAGGCTGCAAGAAGATCCTGGAAGATTTCCTGCCCTCCATACGCGTGACTGGGGAGACGGAATACGGAGTGGAAAAAGCGCCCCGAAGCATTGGAGAGATGAAAAGCTTCTATGGGAATTTCCTGGTGGTAGTGCGGGCGCTGACTTATATCCTGACCCTTGGAAGAGAAGGAATCCCCCAGGCAAGCCAGAACGCGGTGCTCAATGCAAACTATCTGATGAACGGTCTGAAAGACTTGTATCCCATGGCTTATGACACTCTCTGCATGCATGAATTTGTCATGAGTTTGAAAGAGCTGAAGAAAAAGGATGGAATTTCTGCCATGGATATTGCGAAGGGCCTTTTGGACCGGGGAATCCATCCTCCGACCATGTACTTCCCGCTGATCGTGGAGGAAGCGCTGATGGCGGAACCTACAGAAACGGAATCCAAAGACACTCTGGATGAGGCCATCCAAGTATTCCGGGAGCTGTACCAGACAGCAGAGACAGATTCGGAGAGGCTCCATCAGGCGCCGGTCACAACGCCGGTAACCCGGCTGGATGAGGTAAATGCGGCAAGGCATCCGGTGCTTCGGTATATATTTAAGGAGACAGATCCTTTGGAGGAAGAAGCATGATCGTCCAGACGGCGTATCTGGAGAGCCATTCCTTTGACCCATATGAGAATCTGGCGCTGGAAGAATATCTGCTGCGGCACTGCCGGAAAGGCCAGTGTATCCTCTACTTATGGCAGAATCAGAAAACGGTAGTGATCGGAAAGAACCAGAACGCATGGGCGGAGTGCAGGACAGAAGCGCTGGAAGAAGACGGAGGAAAGCTGGCGCGCCGGCTCTCCGGAGGCGGAGCCGTCTTCCATGATCTGGGGAATCTGAATTTTACCTTTCTGGTATGCAAAGAAGATTACAATATAAAGCGGCAGATGGAGGTGATCCTCCAGGCGGCGCGAAAGCTGGGCGTAAAGGCGGAGAAGTCCGGGCGCAATGACATTCTGGCGGAGGGGAAGAAGTTCTCTGGAAACGCGTTCTATGAACAGGGGGAACAGTGGTATCACCACGGGACCCTGATGGTGGACGTGGATTTGGATAATCTGACTCAGTACCTGACCGTATCCAAAGAGAAACTGCGTTCCAAAGGAGTCGCCTCCGTCAAGTCAAGAGTTGCGAACCTAAAGGAATTCGTGCCGGATCTGACCGTAGGAGAGTTGAAAAAGGCGCTTCGGGAGGCGTTTGAAGAAGTCTATGGATATCCGGCCAGAGTGATTGGAGATGAGGACTTAGACCAGAAGGAGATAGAACGGGAGCGGGCAAAATATAGTTCCTGGGAGTGGAAATATGGGAAGAAACTAAGGTTTCAGTATGAACAGTCCCATCGGTTCCCCTGGGGATCCCTTCAGATACAGTTTCAGATCTGCGGCGGAAAGGTGGAGGACGCGGGCGTGTATTCCGACTCTCTGAAACCGGAACTGATCGAAGCCATCGGCCCGCGGCTTTGCGGACTTCGTTATGAGAAGCGGGAGCTCCTTCAGGCTCTTGGGACGCTTCCGGCGGCCGGCCCGGAGGAACAAAACATGGTGGAAGAGATCTGCGGATGGCTGCGGACAGTGGATTTATAGATGGAAAGTAAGGAGAAAAGATGGAACGGCATTATGATTGTATCATCATCGGCGCGGGCCCGGGAGGATATGTGGCGGCTATTGAGGCGGCAAAGCTGGGGCTTTCCGTTGCCGTGGTGGAAGAAGGAAAAGCAGGAGGCACCTGCCTGAACCGGGGGTGTATCCCGGCCAAGGCTATGATACACGCGGCGGGAGTTTATCAGGAGGCGAAAGCTTCCGAAAGATTCGGCATCCAGGTGCCGGAGGCGTCTTTTGATTATGAGAAGATCCTGGCCTATAAAGAGGAAACAACGGAAACTCTGGTACATGGGGTGGAACAGCTTTTGAAGGCCAATGGAGCCAAATGGATCTCCGGAAGAGGAACGCTGCTTCCGGGGAAACGAGTCCAGGTCCAGACCGGAGAAGGGAAAGAAACTTACGCCGGGGACCATATCATTCTGGCGACCGGCTCAAAGCCTTTGCTGCTGCCGCTTCCTGGCATGGACCTTCCGGGGGTTTTGACCAGTGATACCCTGCTCCAATTGAGAGAGCGGCCGGAAAGCCTGATCATTATCGGCGGCGGTGTGATCAGTGTGGAATTTGCCGCCGCCTTTGCGGGCTTGGGGACTCGGGTGACCATTTTGGAAGCTATGCCCCGGCTGGTGCCCAACATGGATAAAGAGATTTCCCAGAATCTGAAACTGATCTTGAAGAAGCGAGGCATCGATATCCATACCTCGGCGGCTGTTCAGGGGATAGAGGCCGGTGGATCGGGATACGCCTGCCGCTTTTTGGAAAAGGAAAAAGAGCAGTCTGTGTCCGCTCAATATGTGCTGTGCGCTGTGGGAAGGATTCCCAATACAGAAGGGCTTTTTGCGGAAGAGGCCAAGCCTGAGATGGAAAAGGGAAGAGTTCTGGTGGACCAGCGGTTTCGGACCAGCCTGGAAGGTGTCTATGCCATCGGAGACCTGACCTTTGGAGTCCAGCTGGCCCATAGGGCCAGCGCTCAAGGGATGGCTGTAGCAAAGCAAATTGCGGGAAAGGATCCGGCCATAGACCTGGATGTGGTACCATCCTGTGTCTACACCGATCCGGAGATCGCCTCTGTGGGACTGACGGAAGAAGGGGCCAAAGAACAGCAGATACCGGTTCGGACCGGAAAATTTATCATGAGCGCCAATGGAAGAAGCCTGATCTCAAAGGAAGACAGGGGATTTATAAAAATCGTGGCCAGGGAGGACACGGGTGTGATCCTGGGCGCCCATATGATGTGCGCCAGAGCCACCGATATGATCGGGGAATTTGTGACGGCAGTCGTGAATGGGCTTACCACCCATCAGATGGAAAAAGGGATGCGGGCTCATCCCACTTATAATGAAGGAATCGGAGAGGCGCTGGAAGAGCTGGAAGGCGGAGCGATCCATGTGATGCCGCGCGGGAAACGGTAGATTTCTAAAGAAAGGAGAGGAAAGAAATGGGATGGAAAAGTGATATCGAGATCGCCCAGGAAGCGCAGATGAGAGAGATCAATGAGATCGCGGGGGAACTTGGGATTCCAGAGCGATATGTAGAAAATTACGGAAGATATAAAGCGAAGATCGACTATCGGTATTACAAAGATGAATTATCATCCAGGCCGGATGCCAAGCTGATCCTGGTGACAGCCATCAATCCTACGCCGGCGGGAGAGGGCAAGACCACGACCACCATCGGAGTGGCCGACGCGATGAACCGGCTGGGGAAAAAGACCATGGTTGCTTTAAGGGAACCTTCTCTTGGGCCGGTGTTCGGAGTGAAAGGCGGGGCCGCGGGAGGCGGATATGCCCAGGTGGTTCCGATGGAAGATATTAACCTGCATTTTACCGGAGACCTTCACGCCATTGGAGCGGCCAATAACCTGATCGCCGCTATGCTGGACAACCACATCCATCAGGGCAACGCGCTGGATATTGACACCAACCGGGTCACCTGGCGGCGGTGCGTGGATATGAACGACAGACAGCTGCGCAGCATTGTGGATGGGCTGGGAGCCAAAGCAGACGGCGTGACTAGACAGGATGGGTTTGATATTACGGTGGCTTCTGAAATTATGGCGGTTTTTTGCCTGGCAAAAGATATTCTGGATCTCAAAGAGAGGGTATCTAAGATCATCGTCGCCTATTCCAGAAGCGGAAAACCGGTGACCGCAGGAGATCTCCATGCGGAAGGGGCCGCGGCGGCGCTCTTAAAAGACGCGTTAAAACCGAATCTAGTACAGACGCTGGAAGGAACCCCGGCTTTTATCCACGGCGGACCCTTTGCGAATATCGCCCATGGATGCAACAGCGTGATCGCTACAAAGATGGGTATGAAGCTGGCGGATTATATGGTGACGGAGGCTGGATTTGGAGCGGATCTGGGCGCGGAGAAATTCGTAGATATTAAGTGCAGGATGTCTGGGCTTAGACCAAACGCGGTGATTTTAGTTGCCACCATCAAAGCTTTGAAGTATAATGGGGGAGTTCCCAAGAACGAATTGCAGGAAGAAAATTTGGAGGCTCTGGAAAAAGGGATTCCAAATCTGTTGAAACATATTGAAAATATTACAAAGGTATATCACCTTCCGGCGGTGGTAGCGATCAACCAGTTTCCTACAGATACCCAGGCAGAGCTGGACTTTGTGCGGCAGAAATGCAAAGAATCAGGCGTCAACACGGCGCTCTCCCAGGTGTGGGGCAAAGGAGGCGCCGGGGGCGAGGAACTGGCCCGGGAAGTGATTCGTCTCTGCGAGGAAGAAAGCAGGATGGAATTCGTCTATGATACAGCCGCTCCGATCAAAGAGAAGATCGAAGCGATCGCTGTAAAAGTCTATGGTGCTGACGGGGTGGACTATACTGCCAAAGCCAACAAAGAGATTAAAAACTTAGAAGAGATCGGACTGGGAGGGCTTCCGATCTGTATGGCGAAGAATCAATATTCTCTGACGGATGACGCCAAGATGCTGGGGCGTCCGCGAGGATTCCGGATCACAATTCGGGATATTGCCGCTTCCGCGGGTGCCGGATTTCTGGTGGCGCTTACCGGAGATATTATGAAGATGCCTGGCCTTCCTAAAGTACCGGCGGCAGAGAAGATCGATGTGGATGCGGACGGTGTGATCTCAGGATTGTTCTAGGAGGAAGAGAGAAATGATGCTGGAAAAGAAAACGACGGAATTTTTGGAGGCGCTTTCTTCTAAGGAACCGGTGCCGGGCGGCGGCGGAGCCTCGGCGGCGGTAGGCGCGTTTGCCGGCGCTCTTGGCATGATGGTGGCCAATCTGACTATCGGCAAGAAAAGGTACGCGGATGTGGAAGAGGAGATCAAGGCCAGCCTTATAAAGCTGAAAGGGCTTCAGGAAGAACTGGTCCGCCTGACGGATGCGGACGCAAAGGCTTTTGAGCCGCTTTCCAAAGCTTATGGTCTGCCCAGAGAAACAAAAGAGCAGCAGGAGAAGAAAGAAGCGGTTATGGAAGAGGCGCTGTATGAGGCGAGCGTGGTTCCCATGGAAATCATGGAGACGATCCGGAAGGTTATGGAAGAACTGGAAGTTTTGGGAGAGAAAGGCAGCAGGATCGCCATCAGCGATGTGGGGGTTGGGATCCTGTTTGCCCAGGCCGCTTTGGAAGGCGCTTCTCTGAATATCTTTATTAACACGAAACTGATGAAAAACCGGGAACGGGCCAAGGAGATGAACAGCAAGGCAGAGGCGATGATCCAGGAGGGAAGCCGCCAGAAAGAAAAGATCTACCAGGATGTGCTGGAGAAGATCCGCTGAGAAAGAGGGAGGAAAAGGACAATGAGTACAGTCATGATGGGGACAGATGTGGCAAAGTCTATGAAAGAGGATCTGATCCGGCGGACAGAAACGTTGAAAAGCCAGGGGATCCTGCCTATGCTTTGTATCCTCCGGGTGGGAAACCGCCCGGACGATCTGGCCTATGAGCGGGGCGCCAAGAAACGGATGGAACTGACAGGAATCGGCTGCCGGGTGGTGGAACTGCCAGAAGAGATCTCTCAGAAGGAATTCGAGGATGCGTTCCGGCAGGTGAATGAAGATCCAAACGTACATGGGATTCTATTATTCCGTCCTCTCCCAAGTCATTTGGATGAAGAACCGGTGAAGGCAATGATCGATCCCAGGAAAGATGTGGACTGTATGAGCGCCGTAAATATAGCGAAAGTATTTGCCGGCGATGAAACCGGGTATGCGCCCTGTACGGCGGAAGCGGTCATGACCATGCTGGATGCTTACGGCATTGACCCTAAGGGCAGGCGGACCGTAGTGGTGGGAAGAAGTATGGTGATCGGGAAACCGGCGGCCATGCTGCTTTTGAAAAGACATGCGACAGTCACAGTCTGCCACACCCGGACAGAGGATCTAAAAGGAGTCTGTAAGGAAGCGCAGATCCTGGTGGCCGCGGCAGGGAAAGCAAAGATGATCTCCGGGGATATGGTAGGAGAAGGGGCCGTTGTGATAGACGTGGGAATCAATGTGGATGAAGAAGTAGCTGCAGGGATGTCTAAACCTTGAATGCCG
>CABPCP010000070.1 GCA_902406105.1 uncultured Mordavella sp. | reverse complement strand
ATCACGGCTACCATATGATGTCCATTCCCCCTAATGGAAGCTTTGCTGTAACCAGTATCTCCAAGCGCCGATAATGTTCCCTCGCAGCCATACTGGATCAGAAGCTCTTTTAGTTCTTCTTCTGTATCAGACGGTACGATCACAACGCTTCCACTTAATACTCCAAGCCGCAGACCCGGTATCCTCTGTCTGCGCAGATACTCGAAAATCGGGACCGCGCCGATCTCTTTGATCTCCTTTTCCTCATTTCCGATATAAGAGAGCATTTCTTTCTTGATAAAATCACACAAGATCAGAAGCCGCAAATTTTCTCCAAGACCTTCTTGCTCTGAACGGGCGATTTCCCCGATGCTTTTCAATTTCCCCGCGCTTTTTACCAAAAGCTTGGTGATTTCTTCATTTTGGGCCAGGCAGACCTTTTTCCTCCTGATGCAGCCTGCTTCCTTCAGTTTTTCAATTATTTGCTCCCGGTACACTTTGTCGCAGGGATAGGCCTCCGTATCCTCATATAAAAATCCTTGCAGCAGCACTTCCATCCATTTATTATCCAGTTTGGGAAGTTTCCCCTTCGTTCCAAGGAGTTCTTTCAGATAGGGCGAGAAAGGCACGCCCACCTCCTGTAAAAAGATCAAAATCGAAGAAAAATATTGGGGATCATCCAAGAATTTCTCGCTATATTCCATAGGGCTTAAAATGCCCCTGTGAGCTGCGATCATCTGAACAAAATCCCGATCCTCCTTTATCTCTTCCATCACTTGGCTGGTCTTTCGCAGATAGGTTTCTGCCGCGAGAGTTTCTTCTTTTGTAGGCCAGTTAAAGTAAACATAGTCCTGATGCGGGCACAAACTTCCTTCTTTTACCAGCTCCGGTGTAAAGATTTCTTCATCGATGGGGCCGCACATATCTATATACCGCTTCCACTGAGCCGGGGTACTGTCATAGGGAGGGGTAGCCGTCAGAGAAATAATCTTCATCTGGGGCACCTTTTTCAAAAACTCTTCCAGCGCTTTCCACCACTCACTCCTTAGATGATGGGCTTCATCCAAACAGATCGTCCCGATCTTGGCTTCCCGGATCGCCTGATATATATCGAACTCCCTATAATCTACAAGTTCTTCCTCTGACTGTTCACCTTCGTTTCCTTCCTCTCCCTCATCTTTCAATACCCCCATATAATGTTTCATACAGCTATGGAGAGCCTGATAAGTAATCGCTGTCACGGCTTTAGGTTTCTGGATATTATTAGAGCACCAGTCTTCTACTCTGTTTCCTTCCAGCAAAAAGCCCTCCTTGATCCGCGCGATCCACTGCTGGCGGATTGTGATACTGGGGGATAAGATCAGACATGGTTCTCCCAGCCTTCGGAACAATTCAATTCCGAGAGTCGTCTTCCCGGAACCAGGCGCCGCCACAATATGAACCTTGCCGTCATTTAAGTATTCCTGCGTATGGTCAAGCACCCTCTGCTGATAAGTTCTCCATGTCCCTCCAAACTTCAGCACACCCTCATATATGTTCATCTTTTCCCTCTCCTTCCATAACCGCATACTCCATATCTCTATTTTGACATAAGTAAAGACGGATATCAAACTTTTCTTTGATACCCGCCTTTACTTTGATCCTTCAATCATTCTTTTTTTACCTCTTTCTTAATAAATTTGGTAAATAAATGTTACGTCTTCGGTGGTCCGTACCTTCCTTTCTTAGATTTTCTTCCCCGATGCACGCTGCATTTCTTCTTCCGGGAAATCCTCTTCAACATATATGTTGATGAAAATAACTGTTCATTACTTACAGCTCGCGTCTGTCTTGTAATGAATCACTGTTATTTTGTATATTTAATATAACACCTTATCTTATTATTGTCAATATATTTTTATATAAATATATTATTTTTTCTCTTTTCCTTTTTTATAGCACTATTTTCTGTTTTATTTTTCTCCAAAATATTTCGTAAATTAAAGGAGCCTGCTTCTCCTAAGAGAAACAAGCCCTTTTTTGCCCATTACATCAATCAGAATAAGAACCGTCCTCGTTCCTAAATCCAGACCAGTGCTCCAGGGAGTCCATGTCATCCAACGCCGGATCATAGTTCTTTTCGTAGAATTCCGCGTTCGTTTCCTTTACATCCTGAGGGATTTGTGTATCTGCCTTCAGATTTTTCAAAGCTTTTAACTTCCTGGCGGCATTCTTAAAATCACTCCTGCTCTTTCCCGCATCTCTCATGGCTGATTCCCGGTGATACATAGAGCCGCCAGTAGAAATATTGGCCATTGCCACTGCCGCTCCAGCCGACCATTTTATCGCTCCTTTCAGCGCGCTTGCTGATGCCGATCCAATGATCTTTGCTCCCTGTACCATTTTTGCTTTTGTTTCTTCCTTCTTCTGATCCTCCTGGTTTAGAGCCGCCTCTTCAATGGGAGTCCCGCAGGCTCCGCAGAATTTCGCTCCGTCTATAAGAAGGTTCCCACATTTTTTACAATATCTTTCCATTTCTCAATTCTCCTTTGCTCTTGATACCCTATAGACGAATGTGAAAGACTTTTGGTTTTATAGTTTCTTAAATTTTTAAGAATTTTTCATCACGACGCTTTCTACCACATCCGCCGCGTGTTCACAAGCGTCTGCGCAGTGTTCCAGATAACTGTAGATTTCCCTCCAGGCTATGATATGGAGCGGCTCTGTTGTTTCTGTATGAAGTTTTCTCATACTGGACATATAAAGGCGGTCCGCCTCTTCTTCCAAATCGTTGATCCGTATGATCTGCTCTTTTAACTTCTTTGAGTGTTTAAAGTCCGCAAATTCCTTCAAAAGTTCCTTTACAGCTTCACAGCAGCGGATAATGATATCCGTCATTTCTACCGCGTCTTCCTCAATCTCCGTCACATTATTCATATAGACCCGAAGCAGGACATCTTCGATCTTATCTGTAAGGTCGTCCAGATGCTGGCATAATTCGATGATATCTTCACGCTCGATCGGTGGGATAAATTCTTTTGCCAGCCTGTCCATCACCTCATGCTTCTTTCCGTCAGCCCTATTCTCGATTTCATGCATGGCGTCCAGCTTTGCGGAAAGTTCTTCCTGTTTGAAATTTCCCAGAACATCTCTGAGCAAATGCGCCGCGTGGCAGGATTCTTCCGCACATGCCACAAAATTATCAAAATAATACGCATCTTGTTTCTTTGCCATTTTCTTTCCTCCTAGAACTTCTCGTTATTTATCTTCTAAAATACAAATATAAAGATTTTTACCATAAAGAAACTGATCAGACCACAGCCTGGAAAGGTAAATATCCAGGTCAGCATCATATCCTTTACCACACCAAAATTAATGGCCGAAAGCCGTTTTACCGCTCCCACTCCCATGATCGCGCTCGTTTTTGTGTGGGTTGTGGACACCGGGATTCCGAATACACTCGCCAAAAGCAGACAGATCGATCCGGCTAGATCTGCCGAAAATCCTTGGAATTTCTCTAGTTTTACCATATCCATCCCTACAGATTTGATAATCTTTTCTCCGCCTACGCTGGTCCCAACACCCATCACAGTAGAACATAATATCATCAGCCACACTGGAATGAGCATCCCTTCCACACTATTCTGTCCATTACAGAACGCTACACCAAGGAACAATACACCGATAAACTTCTGGCCATCCTGAGCGCCATGCATAAAGCTCATAAAGGCCGCGCTGAAAATCTGTCCCGCTTTGAAGAAACGATTGGCCTTCCTTCTGTCCGCCGCGGCGCAGACAGCCGCAATCCCTTTACAGATCACCCAGCCGGTAAAGAACCCAAGCGCCAGGCTCAAGACCAGTCCATAAAGCACCTTCACCCATTCCTCAAAATTAATGCCTCCAACGCCCCCCTGGACCGCGATCGCGGCGCCGGAAAGGCCGGCGATCAGGCTGTGGCTTTCACTGGTAGGAATCCCAAACATCGAGGCCGCCACACTATAAACAACAATCGAAAACAGCGCCGCGCACAATGCCATCAGCGCATCCGTGGTCTCTCCTCCAAAATCCACCATATTACTGATCGTAGAAGCCACAGAACTATTGATCTTGGTCATTACCAGCACGCCAAGGAAATTAAATGCCGCGCTCATCCAGATCGCCGTCCGCACTTTTAGACATCGGGTCGAGACACATGTGGCGATCGCATTTGGGGCATCCGTCCATCCGTTGACGAAGATCACTCCCAGTGTCAGTACGACAGTCACTGCCATGACCGGATTAGAGAAAACCTCTTGGCAGAAACTCGAAAATGATACATCCATATTTTTCCCTCTTTATCTCTTTGTTTAAAATCTTTTTATTACAGCAAAATGACAGCAGGAAAACGAATTTCGCCTGAGTCTTACATCAAAACACCTGCTCGTATGAATACTACGCCTTCCTCCTGTCACTTTACAAAGATTTAACTTGAATATAACATTGCAAAATACACGGTGTCAATATGTCTTTCCCGGATCTTATATATCTTAGCGGCAGATTAACAAGACGTCCCGCATGACCGAAAAAAGTAGCCTGTTTTTATTCTCAGTGATATACTGATTAGTATGGAAGGAGGAAAAAAGATGATCTACAAAAAATTTAAAGACTTAAGCCTCTCGGCTCTTGGACTTGGGACTATGCGTCTTCCCTGTATCAACGGGGACGACTCTCGCATTGATGAAGAATCCGCTGCCCGCATGGTTTCTTATGCTATGGATCAGGGCATCAATTATTATGATACTGCCTGGGGATACCATAATGGGAACTCGGAGACTGTCATGGGCCGGATCCTGAAATCTTATCCCCGCGATAGCTTCTATCTTGCCAGCAAATTCCCTGGATACGATCTTTCCAACATGACTAAGGTTGAGGAAATCTTTGAGAAGCAATTAGAAAAATGCCAGGTAGACTATTTTGATTTTTATCTCTTCCACAATGTTTGGGAGATGAATATCGATGCTTATTTGGATGATGAAAAATATGGAGTCTTCTCCTATCTGATGAAACAGAAAGAAAATGGCCGCATCCGCCATCTTGGATTTTCCGCTCATGGAAATCTGGATGTGATCAAGCGTTTCCTGGAAGCTTACGGCGATCACATGGAATTCTGCCAGCTTCAGATCAACTATCTGGACTGGGATTTCCAAAGCGCCAGAGAAAAAGTTGAACTGCTGGAGTCTTACCAGATTCCCGTCTGGGTCATGGAACCGCTCCGGGGCGGGCGTCTTGCCTCCCTCTCGGAAGAGGATACAAAGAAACTGCAGTCCCTGCGGCCAGCGGAAAGCGTACCCGGATGGGCGTTCCGTTTCCTTCAGACTCTCCCAAGCGTAACTATGATCCTGTCTGGAATGTCTGATTTCCAACAGCTCCAGGACAACATCCAAACCTTCCAGACGGAAGAGCCATTGAATGAGCAGGAGCAGAAAACCCTTTTTGACATCGCTTATCACATGGCCAACGGCGTTCCCTGTACCGCCTGCCATTACTGCACCAGCCATTGCCCTCAAGAGCTGGATATCCCCGGACTCATCCGGATATACAATGAACATACCCTTTCCGGCGGCGGAGCTATGGCTCGGTTTACATTGGAAGCCATGCCAGAAGACAAACAGCCTTCTGCCTGTGTCGGCTGTCGAAGCTGCGAGGCTGTCTGTCCGCAGCAGATCAAAATTTCAGAAGTAATGGCTGATTTTAATGCCAAATTAAACTCTTAATATTTTAAATTTGGGGCGCGGCATCGCCCAAAAGCGACGATGCCGCGCCTAATCTGTCATTTTTTCGAAAACACCGCCGCGGCAGATAAGCAGATAGCCGTCAGAGCTGTCAGCAGCAGCGCGGTCCAGCCCACCGGATAGTGAAACACAAAATACGAAAGTCTCTGCTCCATATAATGTCGGATTAAAGCAAGAATTCCGTTTCCAACGGTCAGAAGCAGCGCCACCGTCACAACACAGTACCAGCCCCCTTCCGCCAGAAACATCAGACGCTTTTGTCTCTTCGTCATCCCAATACTTTCCAGGATTTCCAGTTCCTTTTTCCGCGATAAGATTCCCGCCGCCATAACATGAAAGAAATTTACCAGGCCCGCGCACAAAAGCACGGCGCTGATACTCCCGAAGATCAACCGGCTGCCCCGGATATAAGCCGCAGCCTCTTCCAACAGATCAGACTTACTGATACAGAAGATTCCCGCTTCACCAGTTCCCTTTTCTAATCCGGTATCTCTGATCTGGGCGCGTCTCTGGTTCTCCACCTCAATGATCTGACCGATCTGGGTTTTTGTCTGTGTCTCTTGTCTTGTTTGATCTTCTTGCGGCTTCCCGCCTGCGCCGTCTTCTTTTTTAAGCTCCAGTTCCATGGTAAGGGTCTTCTTATCTGTGGGAATCCGGGCGAATCCCTGCTGACTGATCAGATAGTAGATCGTGCCTTCTGCTCCGTGCCAGGTCCGGGCGATATCTGGAAATCCTTCCGCCAGGCTGTCCAGATATCCGCTTATGGCAAATGGTTCTGAACGTTTCCTGGCAAATCCATCTCCTTTGGCCCACTCTTCCCGCTCTTTCTCACCCATCTGATTCCATTTTATGAGATCCGCCTTCGCCGGAAGCGTGGCAAAATACATCGGCTCTCCAATGCTCTCTCTGGCCGCGGCTTCCTGCTGCCTGGACAACCTATGATCGTGAAGGATCAATACCCCCGTTCCTTCCTCCAGGCTCTTCATGTCTGCCGGGATCTGATGCTTCTTTGCATAGGTTTTCAGTTCTTCGATTTCTTCCTCACTTAAGATCTGGACCACATCTGGATCTGGGCCTTCGATCATTTCATTTTCCGATGCTTCCTCATTCCTATCATTGGCCAGGGGACGCCATCCCTTTCTGGAGATCACGGAGTACAGATAAGCACCCTCTACAAGAGAAGAAGTCCCCTGATCCACTCCATCCAGGCTCAAAAGTCTCTTCCTTACTTCCGGGGAAATAGGGGAAAATTCGTCATACTCATTGTCATAGAGAAGCGCCATCCCGCTTCCTTCGCTCTCCAATGGATCTTCTCCCCCATCCCGGGACTGATACTCCCTTCCATATCCCTCTTCCTGCGCCCACTGGCTGAATTGTCCGGCGATCAGGAAATCCGGCCGCTCTTTGGTCGCATTGGCTGGATCACTTCCCGACGAGATCACAACCGCCCCAAGAAGCGCTTCCATCCCAAGGAACAGAGATAGGACTGTTCGGATAAAACGGCTCTTATACCGTGTCACATTCTGCCAGGCCATCAAAAAGATCTCTGCCCTCTCACCGCGTTTTTTTGCATAGTGATTTCGCTTTTTGTCTTTTTTCTTCCGCCTGGCCTTCTTTGTGTTCAGCGCCGTGTACCGTGTATTTTCCACACAGGACCGGCTGGCCACGTGCCAGATCACTTCTGCCGCCGAACCAAGCAGAAGCGCGGCGGACAGCAGGATTGCGGCCGCCAGGATCCAAGGACGGAAAACCCGCAGATGCACCGCCCCTCCATAGCTGCTTAAATACTGTTCTCCCAGACCATGCGGAAGCAGGAACAACAGGAGCACAAGGGAGATCCCCGCTCCCAGGAGCACTCCCGGAACCAGTATCCGCAGGATCTGCCTATAATAGATCCGGCGGATCTGTTTTTCCGTAGTCCCAATGAGATTCAAAAGACCCATCTGCCTGACGTCGCTGATCAGGGAGATCTGCATCACATTGTGGATCAAAAAGAAAATCCCGCATAAAATGATCAAAGCGGCACCCGCCGCCATCTCGAATCCCCCTGCCATTTCCCTTACCGCCTCATAAGCGGCCGATTCAGAAACGGTAAGCTGCTGCTGCCCGTCTCTAATTGGGATATCTTCGTATAACCGTTCTTCTACTTCCCTCCAGTTCAGGCGTTCTGAGGGACACAGCAGGATATCCGCGTCTTCATGGACATGATAGCCCCATGCTTCCATCTTTGCGAAAGAGATATATCCGGGCGCGGAGCGCTGTGTCTCTTTGACATGATCCGTAAACCAGCCGCATAGTGTAAAGGTCTCTTTTCCCTTTTGAAAGAGGCCAATGGAAACATCCACTGTAATCTCCATCCCCATCTGAGGATCTTTGATGCCAAGCTTCTGGAGCGCCCGCTTGGACAGCAGGATCTCCTGGGGTTTCTCTGGATATTCTCCGTAAATGTCGGTATACGCCGGGCTGACGATCTTCTCCCACGCGCCGGGGTCCAGCCATTGGACGGTACAGACTGAAACTGCCTTTGCGTCTTCGGCTGTTTTCTCCGCGGTTCCCGCCGTCACACGTCGTCCCGCCTGCCTGATATAACTAAGAGCCCTTGCCTTTTCATACTGAGACTGATCCCCATTCTGAATACAGGCTGAAGCGGTCGTTCCCGCCTCTCTGATACTCCTTTGATACTCCGCCTGTGCCCTGCCATATGCCAGACCGAAAACCACCGTCAGTGACACGATGCTTAAAACCACCGCTCCCAGCAGAAGGCGATTTCTGCTCCGATTGTAAGCTCCCATTTTCTTCGAAAGCATCTGGATGACGGAACCGTTGTCGTTGGGGGTCACGCCTCTTCTTTGCATGTATGTCCCCCCTTCTGCCCAGCACATCCATTTTGTCCTGTATACACGATCCTCCCGTCTTCGATCCGAAGGAGGCGGTCCGCCATCTGGGCTATTTCTTCTTGGTGTGTCACTACCAGAACCGTCTGGTGAAATCTGGCGGCACAGGATTTCAATAGTCCCATCACTTCCATGCTGGTGACGGAATCTAAGTTCCCGGTCGGCTCATCTGCCAGCAGGACAGCCGGCTTTGTCAAAAGAGCCCGCCCGATCGCCGCTCTTTGCTGCTGTCCCCCGGACAAAGTCTCCGGCAGACGCTCAAAAAGCTCTCGGATTCCCAGCACAGCGACAATCTCTTCCAGGAAATCCTGGTCAATTTCCATCCCATCCAGTCTCAATGGCAGGACCATATTCTCATAGACGGTAATGGCCGGGATCAAATTATACTGCTGAAATACAAAACCAATGTTTCTCCGGCGAAAGACGGTCCGCTCTTCCCGCCCCATGTCCTTTAAGCTGTTTCCGCGTATCCACACGCCTCCCGCCGTAGGCACGTCCAATCCTCCCAGCATATTTAAAAGTGTGGTCTTCCCGCTTCCCGAAGTACCCACAACAGCTAGGAATTCTCCTTCCTGCACGGCAAACGACACTCCATCCAGGGCGCGGACTTCATATGTGTCCATCTGATAATATTTTTTCAGGCCCACGGCCTTTACCATCTCCATCAACATACACTCCCGTCTTCTGCTGTTTTTCTTAAGTATACGGGATAAATCTAACAAACTTCTAACAAGCCGTATCTTTCCTCTGGAAATCGGATACCGGCAGACTGATCTCCATCCTAAGCCCCGGTTCCATCCGTTTTGCCGTCAGAAATCCTCCGTGTCTGTTCACGATTTCTCTGGCAAGGTAAAGGCCGATACCAAATCCCTCCTGGTTTTTCACCCGCTTTCCCCGATAAAAGCGCCGGAAGATCTCCGCCTCTTCTCCCGGCTCGATTCCAATTCCCTCGTCTTCTACCCGTATTTTCAGAAACATCTCATTCTTCAGGACGCACACCTTGAGCTTCCCTTGGACAGGGCTATATTTTACCCCGTTGTCCAGAAGATTATAGACCGCTTCCCCCAGCCAGTTTCCATCATGGGGACACCGGGCTTCCCGCGGAAGATCAATGGCAAGATCAATCTGTTTCTCTTCCGCCTGGCTCTGGATCTGTCCCAAAGTATTCTGCACCGTCTTTAAAATGTCCGTCTCTTCCTTTCGGATCTGGATCAGCCCTTGTTCCAGGCGGGACATTTTGATAAAGTTCTCCACAAGGAACCGCAGTTTATCTCTGCTTTCCTCCAAAGCAGACAGATAACGGAAAACATCATCTACTTCTGACATGGCTGAACTCTGTGGGGAAGCCTCTCTTTCTTCCTCCAGCGCCCCTCTTAACAGCTCCGCGTATGTCTCCATATTGGCAAGGGGCGTGCGCATCTGGTGGGCCGTCTCCGAAATCAGCTTCTGGATCTCTCTTCGGCTCTTCTCAGCTTCCCTGCTCTTTCCTTCCAGCACTTCCTGCAGCCGTACCATCTGATGCTCGATCTTGGCCGGAAATGTATCTTCCCCTGACAACGCCGCCGAAAGCTTCCGGCCCTCCAAAATCTCATCTGCCAGGCGGGAAATTCTCTGCAGTTCCTCCATCCGACATTTGCTCTGATACCTCCGCATCATTCCGGCGCCAGCCAGGATTCCCGCTAAAACAGCCAGAGTTAAAATTACTTCTCCCATACTACTCCCCCATCCGGTAGCCCAAACCAAATACATTTTTCAGATATACCGGGCCCTCTCCATCCAGCTCGATCTTCTTACGCAGACGGTTAACCGTCACACTGACCGTGTTATCTACCACGAACACTCCGTCTAGGCCCCAGACTTGATCTAAAATATTTTCCTTAGTCAGCACCTGGCCCTGATTTCTCATAAAATATTCCAGAAGCTGATATTCTCTCGCTGTCAGGGAAATCTCCTGGCCGTTTATCAGCGCCTGCTTCCGGTCCAGATCCAACGTCAGATCCCGGCAGGTCAGAAGCCTTCGTCCTTCCTTTCTCCTAAGCGCCACCTGTATCCGTTTCAATAACACCTTCATGGAAAAAGGTTTGACCACATAATCCTCGGCGCCGCCTTCAAATGCTTTCAGCATGTCTGTCTCTTCGTCTCTGGCAGTCAGAAAAACAGCCGGAACTTCTCCTTTTTCCCGCAGCTCTTGATACAGAAGAATACCGTCCCCATCCGGCAGACCAATGTCGATCAGAAGAAGATCCTCTTTTCCGTTCAGCCGGGCCAGCGCTTCCTTCCTGCTATGCAGACAGATCGTGTCATATCCTTCCTTGCGCAAAAAGATTTCCAATGCCTGATTCAGTAATTTGTCGTCTTCAATAATTCCAATCATCATGGCATCCATCATAGACGCAAACGGAAGATTCGTCAAATTTAATTATAAAACTGTTCTATGTATTCTTCTAAACACAGCCCTTTTTCCAGCATTTCCGCCGCCGCTTTCTTCCCCACATACCGGTAATGCCAAGGTTCATTCTTCGTTCCGGTGATCTCCGTTTTATCAGATGGATATCTTTTGATAAATCCGTACTTATGTGCGTTTTTCGCAAGCCACGCATAGACGGCGTCTGAGGAACACTTGGAGTTATCCGCATTGATATCGACACTGATCCCCAGTTCATGCTCACTGGTCCCCGGAGCCGCCACATATTCTTTTGCAAGCTTTTTAGCTTCTCTTCGCGAACATCCTTCTTCCTGGTACTTCTGTATTCTTTCTTCCATGATTGTTTTTTGCTCCTGTCTGGTCCTGTATCCTTCTCTTACGAACAGCTCCAGCCCGGAGGCCCTTGCGTCATCGAACATCTTCTGCAGTGATGGATATATTCTCGAATCCACCTTCTCACCATTGGATAACTTTGTAAGTTCTACCTTATAGCCGTCGGGAACCCGGTTGCCTCTATTCACAAGGATCAGATTCCATCCCAGAGAGGTATCTGCTTCTTTCGTCCTGACGCTTAAAATATTCAGCAGCGGGGGCTCCCCTTGAACGATCAGCGAATACCCCACCCGTATAAATGCCGTCCCAAAGATCACCAGCAGCAGGACCGTCAGGATTTGCTTTAAAAAGGCTTTTCTTTTTCTGCTTCTTCGGTATCTGCTCATCTTCATCACCTCCATACGAATGTAGAAATTGGTTTCCTATTATGTATAACCATCCTGATTCTCAAAAAGTTAGTGATAAAAAATAAAAACAGCCGATTGGTCTGCCATCAACCAATCGGCTGTTTCCTCCGTTTCTATCTTCTGTTTCTATTCTTCCGGCTTCAAAGGGCCATAAAAGTATGAGGCTGTAGCGCCTCCATCGATCAGGAAATCCGCTCCGGTGATAAACGCCCCTTTATCACTCATAAGAAGCTCCGCCACATTAGCCACTTCATCCGCGGTTCCAGGGCGGCCCGCCGGGCATTGGGCGAACATATTCTTGTAGAAATCCCCACGGGGACCATTGAATTCATCAATCGCCAGAGGGGTCACGATAATCCCCGGAGAGATAGAGTTGATCCGCGCGCCTTTCTCTCCCCATTTCACAGACTCGGCCATGACTCGTTTCTCATTACAGCGCTTTGCTATCTGATAAGCATGCAGCGTATCTCTGATATTCTCTGGTTGAAGGATCGTCAGATTCAGAAGTTCTTCTGTGGGCGTACATGCAAGCTGTTCATCTTCCTCCGGTGTAAGCGCCGGCATCCGGTGTCCGGATTGGCTGGAGATAGTCACTCCAACGCCGCCTTCTTTGATCACCTGCCCCACTCCCTCTAAAAGCACGGCTGTGCCATACAGATCCACTTTCAAAATCGCCTCGACTGGCGCCTGGCTTGGAGATACGCCTGCCGCGTTCACCAGCATGGTGATGTCGCCATACTCCTGCGCCTTGGCGATCAGCTTTTTGATAGATTCCCTGGAAGAAAGATCCATCTCCAAAGCCTCTGTGTCAAATCCCGCTTCATTCATGATCCTGGCGATTGCCGCTCCGTTCTCCGGTTTCTTATCTCCGATAATGATCTTCATTCCATATCCCATCCGGCGCGCGATCGCCATACCAATCTGGCCTGCTCCTGTCAAAATCATTACATCTTTCTTCATCTTGAAGCTTCCTCCTTTATCCGAGTTCTATTTTACGCCTTCAGGAGAAATGAGCAATTCCAGTTATGAATCCTTCTTATAAGTATTACTTATCCGACTTCCATCCTCTATTAAACCTCTTTATCCAGAAGCAGTTTACGCAGTATCTCCGCAAATTCTTCCATATAGTAATTTGTTTGATCTTTTTTCCAAAATACGCAGTAATTTCTCTGCATCCGCCTTCCATTCCTGGTGATCGGAACTCTGCGGACCGCAGGGCCTTCAGGCGGAAGACTTCCCGCTTCTTCAACCGGAAGAAATCCTCTGTTTCCCGCCACCATCAATCGTCCTTCTTCCAAACTCTCCGCAAATAGAAAGCTGCTCCCAATTCCCAGGGTATTCTTATAATAATCCTCCTCTTCTTTCTGCTGTTCCTTAGAAGAAATCAGGATACAAGGGGTATGTTTTAATTCCTCTAACTCTATATGTTCCTTCCCACTGATCGGATTTCTTAAGGATACTTCCGCATTGCAGCCGCATTGCAGCAACTGATAGTTAATATATTCATCGGAAAATGCCCTTCGCTGGTCTGTCAGCACTAGATCTATTTTGCCAAACCGCAGAAGATCGTATAACTCTTCATGTGTACCATTTACAATCGTAATTGGAACTTCCGGATAGATTTGAGAAAACTCCGCTACCGCCTGATGAAGCTCTAAGCCGCTGTAACTTCTCAAGTATCCGATTCTAAGACGACTCTCATCTTCTTGTCCGATCCGAACTGTTTCCCGTTGCATCGCTTCAATTTCCTCTAGTATCCCCTTACTTTGGCGATAAAAATATTCCCCCGCAGCCGTCAAAGAAAAACTGCGGTTCTCCCTGTATAAAAGCTCAACCCCAAGTTCTTTCTCTAACGCTTTGATCTGCTGGGAAATCGCCGATTGGGAAATGTAACATTGTTCCGCCGCCTCTGTAAAGCTATTCTGATCTACAACCGCCGCAAAATATTTCATCTGTCTTAACAGCAAAGGACTTTCCTCCCTCTCATTAACTGTATATATCCTACTGTTACAGTCTAGCAGAGGGAAAAGGAATCCGTCAATTATCCGCCTTAACTCCACAAAAAAACCTCATGTCGTAAAACTGACATGAGGTCTTCCAGCTCCCCCTGTTGGACTCGAACCAACGACAACTCGGTTAACAGCCGAGTGCTCTACCGACTGAGCTAAGGAGGATCATCCTATTTTATTTTTCCCCGGATAAACGAAAACACTCCCTGCTCTCACAGGTCGTGTCTCACATACCCTGAAAACTGCATACAAGAAATCATCCGTACCTTCCGCCTCCGCTTGAGAGCCCTTTCATTGGCTGCAACATCCAGCCCGCTCTCTTTGCTCTTGGTCATGCCCTCGACCGATTAGTAGCGGTCAGCTCCATACATTACTGCACTTCCACCTCCGCCCTATCTACCTCGTCGTCTTCAAGGGGTCTTACTAACTTATGTTAGGGAGATCTCATCTTGAGGGGGGCTTCACGCTTAGATGCCTTCAGCGTTTATCCCCTCCCGGCTTGGCTATCCTGCTATGCGCTTGGCAGCCCAACAGGTTCACCAGCGGCCAGTCCATCCCGGTCCTCTCGTACTAAGGACAGCTCCTCTCAAATCTCCTGCGCCCACGCCGGATAGGGACCGAACTGTCTCACGACGTTCTGAACCCAGCTCGCGTACCGC
>CABPCP010000069.1 GCA_902406105.1 uncultured Mordavella sp. | reverse complement strand
GACCCCAAGACGGAGACATGGAGCGATGTGATTTATATGCCTTGCACAAAGGAGACCAATTTCGCGCCGGAACTGCCAAAAGAGACGCCGGATATCATTTACCTGTGTTTCCCCAATAATCCGACAGGTTCTACGATCACGAAGCCGCAGCTTCAGGAGTGGGTGGATTACGCTAACAAAGTGGGAGCGGTGATCATCTACGATGCCGCTTACGAGGCTTATATTTCCGAGGCGGACGTTCCCCACACCATCTATGAGTGTGAAGGAGCAAGGACCTGCGCCATCGAGCTGAGAAGCTTTTCTAAAAACGCGGGATTTACCGGAGTAAGACTGGGAGCCACGATCGTGCCCAAAGACCTGAAATCCGGAGATGTAATGCTCCATTCTCTGTGGGCGAGACGCCACGGCACTAAGTACAACGGAGCGCCTTATATCGTACAGCGGGCAGGAGAGGCCGTATACTCAGAGGCAGGCAAGGCGCAGTTAAAAGAACAGGTCGCATACTATATGAAAAACGCCAAAGTTATATACGATGGATTAAAAGAGGCGGGTTATAGCGTATCCGGCGGTGTGAACGCTCCATATATCTGGCTGGAGACACCCAAAGGAATGACGTCCTGGGAGTTCTTCGACCATCTGCTGGAAAAGGCAGGCGTAGTCGGAACCCCCGGTTCCGGATTCGGCCCAAGCGGCGAAGGATATTTCCGGCTGACCGCATTTGGAAGTTATGAGAATACGGTGGCGGCTATCGAGCGGATCAAGAAGATGTAATAATTTGGGACGTAGTAAAATGCAATTTTACTACGTCCCAAATTTAACTTTACGGTGTACCAAAATGAAAAGAGGGGTGTACCCAAATGGTATCTGGGTTCCCCTCTTGCTTTCGCTTGACTTATGTATTAAGGCTATCCCTGTACTTTTTTGTTGATGGTATCCTGGATCAGACAGTAGCTGACGATACTTAGTCCGAAGATACCCAGGATCAGATAAAGGACATTGGAGCTTCCGTTGACGCCTTTGATCCGGTCACAGCGGTCGCCCATTTTATAGAGCCAGTACCAGCCGTAGATTCCGCAGGTGATCAGAGTAAACAGGAAAACCATACCGCCGGAAGTTGCCTGATATTCTCCGGAGAGCTGATTTACCTCATCATTGATCTTGATCATCCAGTAGATTGCATAGATTCCGCAGGTAACGATTGAAAGAATGATCGCTACAGGGATGCTTCTGGGAGTGATTCCAAAATTTTGTTGAAATCCTGGATTCTGGTAAACCGGTCCTCCGTAATTGTTATTTGGCTGTCCCTGGTAGTTCTGGCCGCTACCGTAGCTGTATTGTCCATTGGTGTTTGCCTGGCCACCATTCATGTTATCTGCGTGAGACTGTGAAGCAGACCCTTCCGGCAGCGGAGAGCCGCACTCTGGACAGAACTGGGCATTGTCTGGGCAGACAGCGCCGCACTTTGTACAATATTTCATGATATCTCCTCCTCATTGTTTGATCATCACTGGTATCATACCACAAAACCATAGGGATGGCTATAGATTTTACATAGAATTACGGCTTGTCAGTGCTGGAAATATAGAACAGATTCAAAGTGAATGTTTATGAACATAGAACGGAAGGAAACAACAGGTGACAAAATGGTATGAAATATTGGTGGAGGACATGATAAAAAGGGACAGGGCAATTTCAATTAGGGCCGGGGGATTTTTAAAAATCCCCCGGCCCTAATTAAGATATTCTAATTGTGAATATTTTTGACAATTCATATTTTATTTAAGCATTTCGTGACAATAAAAAAACTATGCTAGAATTAGGCTGAAATCAAGAAGAAATATGTTTACGTAAACAAGATAAAAAACAAGGAGGTGTAAAAATGGGATCATATGTTGATGAATTGATTAAGAAAGCCAGAAAAGCCCAGAAGGTATATGCAGACTTTTCTCAAGCAGAATATGACAAAATTACCAGGATTTGCGCAAAGACGGTATATGATAATGCGGAAATGTTTGCAAAAGAAGCAGTGGAAGAAACGGGTATGGGAGTTGTGGAGTCCAAAATCCGTAAACAGAGGAACCTGATGGGAAATGCCTGGTATTACATGAAAGGGAAAAAATCCAAAGGAGTTGTAGGTTGGGAAAAAGGAAAGCTAGACCAGGATTGTATCTTGAAAATAGCTAAACCGATTGGGATTGTTGGGGCGATCATGCCGAGTACAAATCCTACTTCCGCAATGGGAGGAAATGGAATGCAGGCGTTAAAAGGAGGAAATGCAGTTATTTTTTGTCCTCATCCAAAAGCGAAGAAGGTATCACTCCACTGCTGTAAGCTGCTAAGAGAGGCGATTTCTCAAGCAGGGGCGCCGGCAGATTTAATTCAGGTATTAGAAGAACCTTCGATTGAAATGACTCAGGAACTGATCAAGAAAGTGGATGTTGTCGTGGCCACAGGAGGCCCAGGTATGGTCAAAGCGGCTTATTCCAGCGGGAACCCAGCGCTGGGTGTTGGACAGGGAAACTGCCAGGTGGTCATAGATGAAGGGATGGAGAGAGAGTTTGACGTGATCACATCCCGGATTGTGGCAAACAGATCTTACGATAATGGGATCCCTTGTACAGGAGAACAGACGGTGATCGTTCCTAAGAGCGCGAGGGAAAAGCTGATGAAGGCTTTTGACCGAAGTGGAGCTTATGTTATCGAAGATCCGGATATGGTTAATAAGCTGCGGGACACAATTTTTGTTTATAACGAGAAGACGCAGGATTATATACTAGATCGAAAGATTGTTGGACTTAGCGCTCAAGAGATGGGAAAAGAGCTTGGCCTTGACGTCCCGGCAGATAAGCATATCATTGTGGCTCCCATTGAGAAATATGGAACCGAGGAGTTGATGTGCAGAGAAATCCTTTGCCCGGTCACTCGGGTGATTACTTATGAAGGAGTCTGGGAGGAAGCTGTGGCAGTCGCAAAAGCGAACCTTCTCATGGAAGGAGCAGGACACTCCAGCGATATCTATACAGATGATGAGCAGAAACAAATTTACGCGGGAGAAGAATTGCCGGTGTGCAGACTGATTGTAAATAACAGCAACAAGATCATTGGAGGCGGAAGTTTTGATAATGGTTTTGTAGCCACTTCAACTTTAGGATGTGGTTTTTGGGGAGGCAGTTCTTTTGACCAGAATCTGACTTTTGAGTATCTCTTGAACTATACAAGAATGTATTACACAGTCAAGAAGGAAAGGGAAGAACTTACCTATGAGGAAATCTGGGGCGAAGAAGACTGAGATACCGGCAGGCATAGAAGGAGACTAGTATGCATTTTGAAAAACTATCAGACATTATGAAATTAGCCAATGAAAGGAAAAGGGCAAAGAAAGTAGCCATCGCCGGAGCAGATTATCATCATGTGATCACAGCGGGACTTATGGCAAAAAGAGACGGTTTTGCGGATCCGATTTTTATAGGGAACCAGGCAAAAATCACGGATATTTTGGAGGAGTTCCATGAACCTGCGGAAAAATACCGTATTATCGATATGTCAGATGAAACCAGTATCTGTTATGAAGCGGTACAGCTTGTTAGGCGGGGAGAAGCGGATTTCCTGATGAAAGGAAGGGTTAATACAGCGTCTCTATTGAAAGCGGTTCTGAATAAAGAGACAGGCCTGCCTCATGGAAAACTGATTACACAGATTTCGTTTTTCCAGATTCCGGGATATCACAAGCTCGTAGTACTTTCTGACGGAGCAATTCTGCCGTATCCGACACTGGAACAGAAAAAAGAACAGATTCGGTTGATCACGGAAACACTCCGCGGAATGGGGTATGGAGAAGATATTAAAATAGGAGTTCTTTGCGCAGCGGAAAATATCAGCCCTAAAATCACGGAAACAGTAGAGGCAAATGAACTTAAACAGATGAACCTAAGTGGGGAAATCAAAGGCTGTATCGTAGAAGGGCCTATTTCGCTGGATATTGCCTTAAATGCTGAAGTGGCAAAGGAGAAGCACTTTGAAAGCCCGGTAGCAGGTGATGTGGATGTGTTGCTGGCGCCAAATCTTGCGGCGGGTAATTTGCTGGCAAAGGCGCTGACTATGTTTGGAGGGGCGATAAGTGTGGGAATGGTGGCAGGAGCAGGAGTTCCGATATCAGTAACGTCCCGTGTAGCGACTGTGGAACAGAAGTATACTTCCCTGGCAGTGGCGTCCGTGGCAGCAAAAGAGTAAGGAGGGCAGGATGAATCGGATTTTAGTGCTGAATTTTGGGGGTACATCTTCAAAAGTTTCAATATATGAAGACGACAAGATGATCAAAAATGAAACCATTGATTACTCAGAACAGGAGAATGACAGAAGTTCTACAAGTAAGGAACAGGTAGAGCTGAGAACAGAGCAGATTTTAGAGTGGCTCCATAAACAGGGGCTTAGCGTAGAAGATATTGACGCTTATGCAGTGCGACTGGGAGGAATGTTCTACGGTGGAGATGGAGGAACCTTTCTGGTAGATGGAAAACTAAGAGAACATATCGATGAACTGTATGAACCAGACAGAACACCAGTCCATGCTACAAGACTGACTATGGCATTAGTAGACTTACTCCAGAAGGACTTAAAAGAGAAAAAGCCAAGTTATGCGACGGATCCCTCGTCTATTAATCAGTTTCTTCCAGAAGCGTTGGTCACGGGACATCCACTTTTCCCTAAACGGGCGGCGTTCCATGCGCTGAACCAAAGGGCGGTGGCCAGAAAGGCAGCCAGTGAACAAGGAAAACAATATGAAGATATGAACATCATAGTGGTCCATGCGGGTTCCGGTGTTTCGATCGGAGCACATGAAAAAGGACGGATCATAGATGTAAATGATTCCAGTGGAGATGGAGATGGCCCATTTACCCCCAACCGTTCCGGAACCCTTCCCACCGGGCAGTTGATGCATGTATGCTACAGCGGAAAATATACGGAAAAAGAGGTATACCGGATGTTGAAATATGAAGGAGGTATGAAAGCCTACTTGGGAATTGATGACCTGCGGGAGGTGGAGAAACGAATCGATGCAGGAGATGAACAGGCAGAATTGATCCTGAAAGCTATGGCCTATCAGATCAGCCGGGAAGTGGGGGCCTGCTTTGCCACATTATGTGGAAACGTGGATGCGATCGCGATCACCGGTGGTATGTCCCGGTCGGATAGATTGGTGGCGCTCATAGAAGAGCGAGTGAAAAAAATTGCTCCAATCTATCGCTATCCCGGAGAATTTGAGAATGAAGCCTTGGCCCTAGGGGCCTACCGGGTACTATCTGGGCAGGAGAAGCCGGCAGTCTACTCCGGAGAAAAAGGACATATCCAGCCGATTACGCTTTAACTGGCAAGATCCGAAAGATCCATGGCGCGAACTGACTCTAAATAATGATAGACAGCCGGATTAGGATTCGTGTTGAGGGCGGCAAGGCAGATCTCATACTGATAAGGGTAATCCTCCAGAATGCGGAAAACAATATCATCATTGGAACTAAAATGATAGACATATTCCGGCATGATCGAGATCGTGCCATAAGACTCGATGTTGACCATAATATTTTCCACCCCGTCAATATACTCTGCGATATTTGGAGTAAAGCCGTTAATCCGGCAGGCGTTAAAGACTTCTTCAATCTTGACCGGAGAAATGATTCGGCTGGGAAGTACAAACTGCTGGTCTACCAGATCCTTTACAAAAATATGATCTTTGGAAGCCAGAGGGTTGGAAACAGAAAGCAGAACGCCAAACTTAAGCCGACAGATGTTGACAGAATCAATGGCCTGCTTGTCTGTATCTCTAAGTTCATGGGAGTACAGATAAACACAGTCTGCCTCTCCGTTCAATAAAATATCCACGAAATTTTTAGGGATATTTGTAGAAGTAAGGCAATTGATATGAACGTTTGGGTTTTTTGACAAAAAATGCTTGTTGATGGCGGCAAGATACGATCGGGCTGATTTCTGGTAGGCGACGGAAATCGATCCTAAAAGCCCCTGCTTATGTAGAGAAGAAGAAGCGGTTTTAAAAGTTTCATAGGTCTGGAAAAATTTCCGGCATTCTTCCAGGAACAAAACGCCATCGGCGGTCAGTTCCACTCCATGTTTTTTGCGGATGAAAAGGGAAGTTCCCAATTGGTCTTCCAAATGGCAGAGCTGGCGGCTGAGTGTAGGCTGCGTAATGAATAACTCATTTGCGGCTTTCGTGATGGATCTTGTTTCAGCCACAGTCAGAAAATATTTGAGGACGGTAATGTTAAAATCTTCCTGCATCATATCACTCCTCACACATAAAAATATGTCTAAATTATACGATACATAAAGAGAAAAATCAAGAATTTAACAATGTTGTAAAATTGGAGAAAGGAATTAAAATGAGCAATCAATTTAAACATTTACTTAGTCCGATCACAATCGGAAAAGTGACATTTAAGAACCGTTTTGCTGTTTCTCCTATGGGAGGAGCTTATGGGAATCAAAAGGGCGCGTACGGCGAATACAGTGATAAAGGGATTGAATATATTCTGGAACGCGCAAGAGGCGGCTTTGGCTTATTTTTCGCCGGCTGCCTGCAGCCAGATACCAAGGTTGATCCTTGTGACCAGGCAACTCATTTTATGAATCATCAGGCGGATTTCCAGAAGATGGCTCTTCGTCTGAATGAGCGGGCATCGTTTTATGATATGAAGATCATACAGCAGGTCTCTTTGGGACTGGGAAGAAACAGAGCAGGCCTATACTCATGTTCCCGCAATGAAGTCTTTGGGATGCCGGGGTGTTTTTCAGAGGAACTTACCAATGAACAGATCAAAATTAAGAGAGACAGTGTGATTCAGGCGGCGAAATTGATGAAAGATTCCGGATTTGTAGGAGTTGAGATGCATGCGCTGCACTGGGGATATCTGCTGGATCAGTTCGCCTTGGCGATTACAAACCGGAGAACCGATGAATATGGGGGAAGTTTAGAGAACCGTCTCCGCATATGCAAAGAACTGGTGGAGGGGGTCAAGCAGGTCTGCGGACAGGATTTTCTTGTCAGCATCCGACTGGGACTGAAGAGTTATATTTCCGGTCTGAATAAGACGAATTTTACCGGAGAAGAAGACGCTGGAAGGACTCAGGAAGAGGGAATCCGTATTGCTAAGCTGCTGGAATCCTACGGTTATGATCTTCTGAATGTGGACGTGGGAATGTATGATTCCTTCTACTACGCCTGCCCGCCTATGTATATGCCGCAGGGCCATGTGATTCCTCTGGCGGAGAAGGTAAAGGAAGCGGTCAATATTCCAGTGTACTGCGGATCTCGAATGAACGATCCTTATATGACGGAAGAAGCTGTTGCGAAGAAGCAGATTGATGGAGTGGTTCTGGGACGTCAGTCATTGGCAGATCCCTATTATGTGAAGAAGCTGGAAATGGGAAAGCCGGATAAAATCAGGCCGTGTATCGGGTGTCTGGTAGGATGCATGGGGAAACTCCGCTCCGGCGAACATGTGGCGTGTGCGGTGAACCCGACCCTGCAAAAAGAAATTAATTATCATCTGGAGAAAGCATTGGCTCCTAAGAAGGTTGCTGTTATAGGCGGAGGAATCGCGGGAATGGAAGCGGCCCGTGTCCTGAAAATGAAAGGGCACGATGTCACAATCTACGAGAAAACAGACTGTCTGGGAGGACTGTTGATCCCGGCCGGAGCTCATGAATTCAAGAAAGAGATCAAACAACTCCTGGAGTGGTATAAAGGAGAGATCACAGACCTTGAGATTCCAGTGGTATACCAGGCAGAAATGACAGCGGAAAAAATAAAAGAATTACATCCTGATGTTGTAATCAACGCAATTGGTTCCAAACCTATCATGCCAAGGATCGAAGGCATTGATCATGCAAAATGCTGTTCTGGAGTGGATGCGCTGAACGGGAAAGTAGAACTTGGGAAAAAAGTCATTGTCGTAGGCGGCGGGCTGGTTGGATGCGAGACAGCCATTGACCTGGCGATGCAGGGCAGGGAAGTGACGATCGTGGAAACGGCGCCGGCGGTATTAGCAGCCAGCAAGATGATTCCTGTCATGGTAGCCCAGATGATCCCGGATTTGATCAAACACTATCATGTTAAGACATTGGTAAATTATAAAATCGTAGGGATCAATGATGTGGGAGCGGTGGTCGCGCCCAGCACGGGAGGCGGAGAAAACCAAGTACTTGAAGCGGATAATGTTCTGATGTCAATAGGTCTTCGCCCGCTGCCTTCTTTTGTCCAGGAACTGATCGGAGAGGGAATCGAAATCTATGCGGTAGGAGATGAGAACCGGATAGGAAATATTTATACAGCAGTCGCTTCAGCCTATGAGGTGGCGAGAAAAATATAAGGAGAAGAGAGTATGGGAACGAGTACAGAATTAAGCCAGAATTTAAAGAGACGTAACTTGATGTTTGTCATGGGATTATGCTTAATGTTATGCGGCAGCTTAGTTTTTTCCTGGAGTGTATATGTCAATCCTCTTTTGGAGGCGCATGGCTGGTCCCTGACGTCTGTGGCATTGGTTGGAACATCGGCCTCTGCGTTTTATTCGGCAGGATGCTTTGTGGGCGGATGGCTCAGAAATAAAATCGGTACCAAGAAAGTGTTGATAACAGGTACGATCGGATTTATGGCAGGATTGTTCCTCAGCGGACTTGCTACATCTCCACAGTTGCTGTATGTTACCTACAGCGGAATCGCGGGGCTGTCTGCCGGATTTATCTATTGCGTTGTTACTTTTGCCATCGGACAATGGTTCCCAGACAGAAAAGGATTGATGATGGCTTGTGTCTTGGCAGTGTGGGGCGGTTCGTCAGCGTTTGTAGGGCCTTTGGTCACAGCTTTGATCGGCGCGGTAGGAGTCATTAATGTGTTCTATATTGAGGCAGTAGTATTTGGAGCGATCTGCCTGGTATGCTCCTTCCTTTTTAAGGAAGCACCAGAAGGATTTAATCCTTACCCGGAAAAAGTAGCGGTTACTCCTTCGAACCAAAGGAATTATTATCTGCCTCAGGCGATTCGCACCTGGCCATTCTGGGCACATCTGATCGCAATGGCGATTTACCCGGCGTTTTATCAGTGTATGAGTTCGCTGTTTGTAACCTTTGGACTTGATAACGGATTTTCGCAGACAATGGCCACCGCGATTCTCTCTATCGTGTCGATCTGTTCGATCATAGGAAGGATCGGATTTGGACAATTGGTAGATAAGACGGGATGGAAACTTGGATATGCCGCGCACTGGATCATTATGAGCGCCGGCGGAATCGGGTTGATCCTGTTTAGAGGAAATCCAGCGCTTTTGATCGTTTCCTTTGTGCTGATCGGAATTGGCTTTGGAGCAGTAGCCAGCACGAATGCGGTCATCGCTATGGAAGAGTGGGGCCCCAAAGCTTCCGGTTCTGTATTTGGCGCGGCAATGCTGGGATATGTACCGGCCAGTCTGATTGTTCCGAGTGTGGGACTGAATCTTATGGAATCCTCCGGAAGCTATATTCCTTTGCAGGTGTTTGGGCTGATCTGTACCGCGGTGGGAGCAGTCTGCGCATTGAGTATCAAACCGATCAAACCGGACCGCTTTAAGGAAGAAGGATAATGAAACGGGTGTTTGAGCCGATTCGGATCGGCAGGGAGAAACTGGAGATCCCCAATCGTTTTGCGGCGACTGCGGCAGTGACTCTGACTTGTGACAAGAACGGCTATCCTACCGAACATTTTATCAGTTATTATGAGGGGAAAGCTAAAGGCGGCTGGGGATTAATTTTTATTGAAGACACGGCTGTTGATAAGTATGGGCGAAGCTTTGACCGGGTTCCGGGATTGTGGGAAGACGGACAGGGCGAAGCTATGAAAGGGTTGACCAGGCGGGTCCATAAGTTTGGCTCAAGGATTTTTGCTCAGATTTATCATGCGGGAAGACAGACGAAACCAGACGTGATCGATGGAGAATGTACCATAGCTCCTTCCAGGATCATCGATCCTAATACGAGAGCTACTCCGCGGGCGATGTCGGTCCGGGAAATAGAAGAGATGGTGGTAAAATTCGGAGAAGCTGCTTACCGGGCAAAACAGGCAGGATTTGATGGAGTGGAAGTCCATGCGGGTCATGGGTATCTGGTCAATGAGTTTTTATCCCATTATTCTAATAAACGGGTGGACAAATACGGTGGAAATATACGGAATCGCTGTAGATTTGCCTTGGAAATCTTACAGGAGATCAAGAAACGCTGTGGAGACGGATTCCCGGTGAGTATGCGGATTTCTGCGGATGAGAAAGTACCGGGAGGAATTACGATAGAGGATGCGAAAGTGATCGCTATGCTGCTGGAAGAGAATGGGCTGGATCTCATGAATGTATCGGCAGCTGTAAACGCCTCTGTCCAGTATGTAACCCCGCCGGCAGCAGTACGGCATGGAGTTTATGTGGATTTGGCGGAAGAAATAAAACAGGTAGTGTCTATACCGGTAATTGGAGTCGGAAGAGTCAATGACCCATTTCTGGCAGAAGCAGTCTTGGAGTCGGGGAAATGCGACTTGGTGGGAATGCTCCGGGCATCTATGGCAGACCCAGAGCTGCCAAATAAAGCAAAGGAGGGTAGATTCGAGGATATCAAGACATGTGTGGGATGTCTTATCGGATGTTCCGGGCACCTGGCAAAAGGAATCTCTGCCACCTGTATTTTTAATCCTGTAATGACACGGGAGACAGAAATCCCTGTTAAGGAGGCAGAAATCAAAAAGTCAGTGGCGGTGATCGGAGCCGGAGTGGGCGGTATGGAATTCGCTATTACAGCCGCCAGATGTGGACATGAAGTGACGCTCATTGAAAAAGAAAACATACCAGGAGGACAATACCGATACGCGGCAGTTCCTCCAGAGAAGGGAGAACTTACATCCTTTCTGGTATGGCAGCAGACACAATTGAAAAAACTGGGTGTCCGAATGTTGATGAACACAGAAGCGACAGCTTCCCTGATTGAGACTCTGAGGCCAGATGTGGCAGTTGTCGCTGCCGGGGCAAAACCAGTATTCCCACCAATACCAGGCGTAAAAGGGCCGCAGGTTTTTACTGCGATCCAGGTCCTTGCAGGCGAAGTCCTGCCAGGAAAGAAAGGCATCGTGATCGGCGGCGGGATGGTAGGCGGAGAAACGGCATACCACCTGAGCAGTCATGGTTACCAAGTGCAGGCGATCATAGAGATGCTGCCGGAGATTTTAGGCGACATGCCAAGAAATCCTAAGATCTATCTGAATAAGGCGCTGAAGGAAGCTGGGATTGACATTCTGACAGAAACAGTGGTAAAAGAAATTGCGGAGGGGATGGTTGTCATTGAAGCAGATGGCAGGCAGCAGGAAATCCAGACGGATTTTGTGGTGATCGCTACAGGATCCAAGTCTTGCGGACAACTTGCAGAAGAACTGCAGGGAAAGGTGGAAAAAGTACTCTGCCTGGGAGATGCCAAGCAGCCAAGAAGCGCTTTGGAAGCAATCCATGAAGGATATGAATTAGCAGTAAATTTATAAAAACAGCAAAGAAAAGATCAATAGAAAAGGAGAAAAAAATATGTATACAGAAATCAGAGAATATGTAAGATTTGTTCCATCAGTCATCGCGCCAGGAGCGATTAATCTAATCGCGGATAAAGTAAAAGATCTGGGAGGAACCAAGGCGCTGATCGTAGCCGATGCGTTTCTGGAAGAGCCAATAAAGACGATCAAGAATAGGCTGGATGAGGCGGGAATCCCGCATGTTGAATTTACAGATATTGTTCCAGATCCAACAGATACATCCGTTTACGCAGGGACAAAAGTTGCCAAAGAGGCTGGAGGCATTGACATTGTTATTGCTATGGGAGGCGGAAGCGCTATGGATACAGCTAAAGCAATCAATGTGCTGTTAAAAAATCCAGAGCCGCTTAATCGCTATTATGTAACAGAGCAGAATATCGCGCCGGAACCAAGTTATCCGATCATCGCGATTCCATCTACTTCAGGAACCGGCTCAGAGAGTACCTTTGCGGCAATGGTTACAAATACAGAAGTACATGGGAAGAGAGCTCTCCGCAGTGATGGAGCATGTTTGCCTAAGCTGGCCCTGCTGGATCCAGAGCTGACTTACTCTATGCCTCCGGCTCTGACTGCCAACAGCGGCGTAGATGCTTTTTCTCATGCGGCGGAAGCATTCTCATGCAAGAAGGCAAATCCGATTGCCGATGCGTTAGCCAGAGAATCAATGGAAATGATCGTAAAATATCTGCCCAGAGCTGTAGAAAATGGAGATGATAAAGAAGCCAGATATTATATGTATGTAGGATCAAATTTGGCAGGTATGGCAGTCAGCAACAGTTTGTGTCATTTTGGACATTCTTTTGGACACAGCCTGGGAGCGGTTGCTCATATTCCTCACGGCGCATGTATGGCGGCGGCCATACCGGAGACCTACGCATCTCTTGCCAAGGTAGAGTATGATAAGATAAAATGGATGGCGGAACTGGTCAGCGGAGAAGAGATTCCAGAGGGAATCAGCGCGGAAGAATTAGAGAAAAGAGCAAGAGAAGCTTTCTACAAATTTATCAAACTGACCAAAGCTCCTACTCTGAAGGACTACGGTGTCACCAGAGAACAGGTTATGAAGACGGCGGAGATCATTCCTACTGACGGCGCCTTTGATCATGCGAAATATGTTCCGACAGAAGAAGATATCAAAGGAATGCTTACAAGAATTGCGGATAGATTCTGCTAACTTCAGGATAAATGTGAATCTATGCTGTCGCATCTATGAAATAAATCATAGGTGCGACAGCTCTATAGGGGTTAAAGCAGAAAGAATACGGAGAATAGAACCATGAAGGACGTTTTGATTATTGTAGTACCAATCGTATTATTGTCTGTATTATGTATGAAACAAATCCATACGATCATTGCAAGTCTAGCTGCGAGTGTCCTTCTAATGATATGCAGCGGAATGGATATCTATGAGGGGCTGACGGTAACCTATATGGAAGGATTTGTATCCTTTATCCAGAGTTGGTTCCTGATGTTTCTCTATGGTCAGGTATTTGCGAAGATTTTGAATATTTCCGGAGCGGCAGATAGTTTGGCCAGGACAATTTTGAATTTGATCGGCCCCAAAAATATATCATTTGCTCTTACGATTGTCGGTTTTTTGTTTACTTGTGGCGGGATATCGGCTTATGTTTCTGTGTTCCTGCTGGTTCCTATAGGGGTGGAGATGTGCAGAAGAGCCAATATACCCAGAAGGTTCTGCTTGGCCGGATTTACGCTGGGAAGTGTAGGAGCCTTTGCCACACCTTTTGTTCCCTCAATCCAAAATCTTTTATGCGCTGATTTATTTGGGACTACGCTGGGAGCTGGCGGAGGGATCGCCTTGGGATGTATGGCAGTTTTCTTTGGGCTGGGCCTTCTGTATCTGAAATGGTATGAAAGCTATTGCGCGAAAAGAGGAATGGGCTTTATAGAAACGGAGGAAGAAGAGATGAGGGAGGAAAAGCCGGCGGCTCATTTTAGCTGTGCTCTGATTCCCCTTCTGATCCCAGCGGTTCTTTATAATGTATTTGATTTTTCTATCGAAATGGCATTGTTTGCGGCAACTTGCGCTGCGGCTGTTTTGAATTATAAACATCTTCCTCATAATTCGGAAGAGATTAAGGGACTTTTAACTTCCTCTGTTTCGGAAGCCGGGGACTCCTGCTTCCAAGTCTGCGGAGTTGTGGGATTTGGCTCCATCATTGTTGCCACCTCCGCATATACAAATTTGACGGAAGCATTATTGAACCTAAATGCGGATCCGCTTCTTATGGCTTTAGTAAGTACAGGATTACTTGCCGGGGCGGCAGGGTCGGCCTCTGCCGGCATTGTTTTGGCAGGGCCCGTGCTGCAGCAGTTTGCCACAGCGGCAACAGCGGAGCATATCCACCGCTTGATCGTTCTGGGAGCAGTATCCTGTGATACGTTGCCAAACTGTGGTTTCCTCTATATGCAGGCCGCGATTAGCAAAGTGCCGGTGAAAGATTCATATCTGCCGATAGATTTTGTGTTATCTCTTCTTTTGCCTCTTTTGATCGGAATTTTGTATATTGCGATTTTGAAATTGGCAGGGATTGCCTGAGATTGCCTGAGATCCGAAAGACAGCAAAATCCCGCTGGCTGCGCAAGCCGGCGGGATTCTTGGTTGTCGTTATCGTCATCTAAAGGAATGAGAGTAAAGTGCTGCTTCTGGAATAAAAATTCCAGAAGCATTACTTTAATGAGGGGGGAGATAGTTGATGTGCTGTTCAACTATCTGTAATACAGTATAAAAAAGAAATGTGACCAAAATGTGTTTTCTTCCTAAAAGAAATAGAAATTTTCTTAAGAGGATATTAAAATCCTTGAAATTGAAACGGATGTTGAAAATGGTTGCTTTTCCG
>CABPCP010000068.1 GCA_902406105.1 uncultured Mordavella sp. | reverse complement strand
AGTGATAAGAAGCAGCTTCATGATCTTGAAGATCATGGAGCTGTTTCCATTTCGGCTGTGAAAATTTATAGAAAAAATTTTAATTTTATGAAACTTTTTTGCGGGCAGCCTTGTCTAAGTAAATGAACAGGGGGATGAAAGAGTCCTGTTGAGAAAATCTAAGAGTCAGACAAGAGAGAAAACTAAAGGAGGATATGAAAAGATGAAATGTAAGTTTTGCGGACACGAGACAACAGAAGGAGATAAGTTTTGCGGGAACTGCGGAAAACCGGTTGGACCTGCCGCTCCCACACCTCCAATTCAGAGAAGAAAAGAAACATCCGGCAAAATAGGAAAGAAGGAAAAAATAATTATTCTCGGCGGTGTGATCGGCGTTTTGATTCTGGGAATTATAGTAACGGCTAGTATCCATAACCATAATCAGTGGGAGATGCAGGCGCAGGAACAAGCAAAAAGGGAGAAAGAAACACAGGAATATTATGAAAAGTCATCAGAAGAATACGAACAGTCGGAAGCAGAATTCCAGAAAAGAATGCAGTTCCCGGAAAATCAGGAAAGTACAGCGGTCATGAAGGAGCTGCAGGGAACATGGCACTCGATATCTACAGATGACGATCGAAGCCTTACTTTTGAAGAAACAAATACATTTTCTGGTTATACAGAGGATAGAGATTACATAAACGGACAGTACAAGATCGATACGGAGGCGAATATAATCTATCTGATTTTTGAAACCAGAAGCGCCGCTTCTTCATATGACAATATGGATGAATATATCGATGAAGCCACCGATCAGGTCTATTATGGATATACTCAGGAGGGAGAACTTATATTGGAGTATGATAATAGGAAGTTTCGTAATCTTGTTGTAAGATAAAGAATAGGTAAGAATAAGGAGGAAAGGAAGATGTTTTGTCCAAAGTGCGGAACTAAGGTAAATGGAGGAAAGTTTTGTCCCAATTGTGGAGGGCCGGTTCCGGCGGCCTCTCCAGGGCAAGTGAAAGCTATGAATGGTGTGAATAATGTAAGAACAGAAGACAGGAAAAAACTCCCTGTCGCGCTGATCATATGTGGAATTGTTGTGCTGGCGGCAGCTGCGATATTTGTGGGCGTCAGGATCAAAAGCGAGTCAGAACGGACAGGATTTGAATTCTGTGGATATGAGTTTTCTATTCCTGAGACCTGGGACTATGATGAGGAGAGTTCTTCTGACAACTATGCCGTATTCCAGATAGGGGAAGAGGATTCGGGTGCCAGGCTTTACCTTTACTGTGCTGGAGAGGGATACGCAGAGTGGGAGAACAAAGATCCTTTGGAGGTGGTCAGAGCTCTGTATAATGCGTATAGCGTACCGGATACAATGCAGGCAGGTGTATTAAAGACGGAAGAGGTTTCATCTATCGCTGGGATGTATACTATTCATGGTCAGATCCTGATGCCGGGGGAACAAAGCGGGGCATGGGATGTATATGCCTGCATCAATGATGATTCTGAATTGTTTTATTTCGTTCTGACGGATGAAGAAGAGCAGGATATATTTGAAGACGTGCTGTATGATACTGCTGAGCAGGGTTAAGAAAAGCCGCTGAGAAAGCGGCTTTCCTTATGTTAGGTCAGACTTTGGGGAGGGTGAAGATAAATTCTGTACCTACCCCCTCGGTACTGACCACATTGATATTTTCTCCATGGGCCTGGATGGCTTCCTTAACGATGGCAAGCCCAAGGCCGGTGCCCTTTTTATCTTTCCCTCTGGAAAGATCCGTTTTGTAAAAGCGTTCCCAGATCTTGTTCAAAGCATTCCGGGGAATTCCAATGCCGTAATCCTTGACGGAGATATACACTTTGTCACCCCGCTGTGTGGTCTCGATGGTAACGGTGGAATCTGAATCACTGAATTTAATGGCATTGTCCAGAAGATTATAGAGGACCTGCTGGATCTTTCGTTTATCCGCGGTCACTTCCAGATGCTTAGAGGCAAAAAGAAGCTCAATAGAGATTTTTCTCTGGGTGCAGGTACCCTCAAAGGAGGCCGCGACATTCTTGATCATTTCATGGATATCAAAAATCTCTTTGTTTAGAAGGAGATTTTTGGTATCAAATTCATTCAAGGTTAAAAGATCATGAGTCAGATCCGTCAGACGCTCTGTCTCAAATAGGATGATGTCCAGGTATTTTTTCTGCATTTCCGGCGGGATCGTTCCATCTGCCATAGCTTCTATATAACCTTTGATGGAGGTCAAAGGAGAACGGAAATCGTGAGATACATTGGCTACGAATTTCTTCTGATAATCTTCCATATCTTTGAGCTGAGAAGACATATAATTCAAAGAAGCGGACAGATACCCCATCTCGTCTTCTGTATTAACAGGGATTTCATAATCCAGGTTGCCGGAGGCATACTGGGTAGCAGCCTCTGTGATCTTGCGCAAAGGACGATACACGAAGAATTCCAAAGCCAGCAGGATGATGAAAGACAGCAGAAAGACTACGCCCAGGGTAATGAACGCTGCCCGCATGAGGATCTGCTGGATATCGCTGATGTCATCCAGGCTTTTATGGATCAGAAGATAGCCTGCCGGAGAATATCCATGGATGACAGGAGCGATCACTGTGATCACATCCTCCTGGAAGTATCCGTGATAATCCCCGGTCAAATACTGAGAGTTTCCAGCTTCCGCGGGATTGAAATCCTGGATTGACGCGGGAGCGGAAGGAAACCCGTCAGACTGGGCGGAAGACAGGAGATTGCCCTCCCGGTCAACGAACCAGACAGCCGCGTCCAAATGCGTCTCCATTCCAGACAACTGGAGGTAGACATCGCTGAGGGTGATATTATCAGAAAAATATTCCGGCAGATAGTCGGTGGCCATCATATTGGCATCCTGATAGGCGGCGGAGGCCGTAACCCTGACCAGCGCGCCGCTGGTCAGGGTGGAAGTCAGTGTAGCTACTGTAAATACGCTGAGAAAAGCGAAGATAATATATATAATTATGAATTTTAGATAGAGTGTGCTTTTCATAGGGGTCCTTCCAGGGCCGTTAGGCCCCCATATTCTGACATTATTTTACTTCAAATTTATATCCGATGCCCCAGACAGTGCTAAGACTCCATTCACTGTGGTCCTTGATCTTTTCCCGGAGCCGCTTGATATGTACGTCCACGGTCCGGGTATCCCCAATATATTCATATCCCCAGATCTGGTCCAGGAGCTGTTCGCGGGTAAACACCTGATTTGGCGAAGACGCAAGGAAATACAGAAGTTCCAGTTCCTTAGGGGGCATATCGATATTCTGGCCGTCTACTACAACAGAGTAATTGGTCAGGTTGATGGTAATGCCGGGATATTCGACACACTTGCCCCGGTCTTCGGCGGAGACTTCAGGTTTCGGAATAGCCTGATAGCGGCGCAGGACAGCCTTGACCCTTGCCACCAGCTCTTTGGAATCAAAAGGTTTCATGATATAGTCATCCGCCCCCAGTTCCAGCCCCAGCACTTTGTCAAAAACTTCGCCCTTAGCAGAGAGCATGATGATCGGAATGCTGGAGCGGGTACGAATCTCGCGGCAGACCTGGTATCCATCGATACCGGGAAGCATAAGATCTAAAAGAATGAGATTGGGATGGTAGCTTTCAAAGGCTACCAGGGCCTTCTCTCCGTCATGGACCATCATTGTGTCAAAGCATTCTTTTGTAAGATAAAGAGAAATCAGCTCCGCGATATTCTCATCATCGTCTACGATCAAGATTTTTTGTTTGTTTACCATAGTTGTCCTCCCCTTAGGTTATTTTAATTCTGCAATGGTAACGCCTGCATCGCCTTCGCCGAAAGCGCCCAGACGGAAAGATTTCACCCGCTTCTGTCTGCGCAGATAATCGTGGATGCCAGAGCGCAGGGCGCCGGTTCCCTTTCCATGGACAATGCGGACAGAAGTCAGATGCGCCAAACTTGCATCGTCCAGATATTTGTCTAGTTCTGCCACCGCCTCATCTACCGTTCTGCCTAAAAGATTGATCTCTGGACTGACAGACATAGATTTCCCCATCTTCATCCGCCCCTTGCCGCTCTGACGGGCGGTTTTCTTCAGATAAACGGGCTTCTCATCGATGATCTCCAGATCTGAGATAGGAAGCTGGGACCGCAGGATTCCCATCTGGACGGCAACGCGCCCTTTAGAATCAGGGAGGGAGACCACAGTCCCGGTCAGATTCATGCTTAAGACTTTTACCGATTCTCCCAATTTGAAGTCCTCTGGTCTGTGAACTTTGTGAGGGATCTCCTTCTGAGAAGCCATGCCGGAACGGGCGGCTTCCATTTTGCGGCGGAGTTTCTCGCGTTCCCGCTCCATTTCGGCGGCGGAGATGTTTTCCTTTCCAAACTTATGGAAATTGCGCATGGTCTCATCGGCGGTCTCCTTGGCTTCGGCCAAGATGGCGTGCGCTTTCTCATTGGCTTCCCGGAGGATGCGCTCTCTTTGTTCTTCCAGCTTTTCCTGTTTCTTCTGTGTTTCCGTTTTTAGGCGTTCCAGTTCCCGGCGGTAGGATGCGATTTCTTCCTGCTCTTTTTCGATAGTACGCCGGCTGCTCTCCAGATCTGTCAGAAGGTCTTCAAAGGATTCGTCCTGCTCGCTCAAGTGCTTCTTGGCTTCCTCGATAATGGACTCGGAAAGCCCTAGTTTGCCGGCAATGGCAAAAGCGTTGCTCTTGCCGGGGATGCCGATCAGCAGATGGTAGGTAGGGCGCAGGCTCTCTACGTCAAACTCGCAGCTTGCGTTTTCTACGCCAGGAGTAGAAAGAGCGTATACTTTCAGTTCGCTGTAATGGGTCGTGGCCATGGTGCGGATCCCACGTTTGTGCAGGCGGTCCAGGATGGCGATAGCCAGAGCGGCTCCCTCGGTAGGATCAGTTCCGGCGCCCAGTTCATCGAAAAGAACCAGGGAACGTTCATCTACATGCTTTAGGAAGGAAACGATATTGGTCATATGAGAGGAAAAGGTACTTAAGCTTTGCTCAATACTCTGTTCATCTCCAATATCCGCGTAAACGCTGTGAAAGACGGAAAGTTCACTGCGGTCCAGGGCGGGGATGTGGAGTCCGGCCTGCCCCATCAAGGTGAAAAGCCCCACAGTTTTCAAAGAAACCGTCTTGCCGCCGGTATTGGGTCCTGTGATGATCAAGAGGTCAAAGGTATCCCCCAGCGACACGGTGATGGGAACTACCTTTTTCTTGTCCAGCAGCGGATGGCGTCCTTCCCGGATATGGATGCGCCCTTCTGTGTTAAAGACAGGAGGTGTGGCATTCATTTCCAGCGCAAGGGCTCCTTTGGCGAAAATGAAATCCAGTTCTGTCAGTATGGTATAGTCAGTGCGGATGGTATCGGTATATTCCGCGGCATCCGCGCTTAAGCGGGCCAATATCACCTGGATCTCCTCCTGTTCCTTTCCGTACAGTTCTTTTAGGTCATTATTCAGTTTGACCACAGCCATAGGTTCGATAAAAAGGGTGGAACCGGTAGAAGACTGGTCGTGGATCATTCCGGGGACCTGACTCCGGTACTCGGATTTGACTGGGATACAGTAGCGGTCTCCGCGCATGGTGATGATCGGATCCTGCAGATAAGAACGAAGGGAACCATTTACCATACTGGAAAGGGTAGAATGTACCTTGTCATTTGTCTGCCCGATCTGGCGCCGGATCTTGAGCAAAACGGAACTGGCATCATCGCTGATCTCATCTTCTTCCAAGATACAGCGGCGGATCTCCGCGGTCAGAGGAAGAATGGGCGTAAGCTGATCGAAGTATTCGTCCAGACAGTCGCGAACCTCATCTGCGTTCTCGTGACGGCCGTAAGCCTTGACCTGGCCAGCGGTTTCCAGAAGCCGGCAGATGCGCAGCAGTTCACCGCTGCCTAAAGTCCCGCCGATCTCCAGACGCTTGAGAGAATCGTTGACTGGAGCGCAGCCGCCAAATGAGGGGCGCCCCTTTTTTACGATCCGCTGGAAGGAGGCGGAGGTCTCTTGCTGGGCTGTTTGGATCTTCTCGACAGAAGTCATGGGTTTCAGCCTTTTGCAGCGGGATCTGCCGCCAAAGGAAGCGGCCCGCTCTGCTAGCATCTCAATGATCTTATCATATTCTAATTTATATAATGTCTTTTCGTTCATAATATCCACCTAACGATCAAAATGTCATTTTCTACATTCCCATTATAATCTGCTCCCATACCCCTGTAAAGGACTATCTCTGGAGGAACGAGGCCGGGGTTGAACATTTACGGGCTATCAGTTATACTATAAAAAGGGTTGTAAAGGAGAGAATGCCCATGGAAGAGCGCAAGGATCCCAAAGGACAGGAAGCTCTGGAGGAAGAGAACGTACCGGCGCGGACTGAAGAATCCATGCCGGAGGAACAGCCTGTTCCACAAGAAGAGTATTCTTTTATGCAGGAAGTGATCAAAGACGAGGCAGGCGGCCGGAAGTTTAAGCGAGATGCCAAACGGATGGCGGGACTGGGACTGATCTTTGGCATTGTGGCCTGTGTGAGTTTCTGCGCCCTTCAGCCATGGATCGAGGATCAGTTTGGAAACAGTCAGGCAGAAGTGGAGATTCCAAGAGACGAGGAAGAGGAACTGACAGCGGAGGAAGGACAGGATGATCCGGATACAGAAGAAGATGGTTACCGGCAGATGCTCAACTCTTTGAAATCCATTTCAGAACAAGCGGGGAAAAGCGTTGTTTCAGTGACCGCGATTTCTGGACAGCAGGAAGGTTCTGAAGGGGAAGGGCGTCAGACCAGCGGCGTTATTGTGGCTGACAATGGACAAGAACTGCTGATTCTGGGACAAATTGTGACAAGAGAGGATCCAGGGAATGTCCAGGTTACATTTAATGACGGAAAAAGCTATGACGGGATGGTGAAACGTTATGACCGGAATCTTGGGCTTTGCGTCTATTCCGTATCCAGAGGGCTGATCACAGAGGATACCTGGGGAGCAATCCGGGTGGCAGTGCTTGGAAGCTCTTATTCGGTGGAAGACGGTGAGGCGGCTATCGTGATCGGACAGCCCTATGAAAATACGCAAATGGCTCTGTACGGGCTGGTGGAAGGCAGCGAAAGCTATGCGGATCACGCAGACGGCCATTATCGGCTGATCTCTACAGATGTGGAAGGAGATTCCAGCAGGAGCGGCGTTGTGGTGAATACCAGCGGAGAAGTCATCGGTGTGATCGGAGAACCTACAGAAGGCCGGGGAAAAGCGGGCTTGGTGGAGGCTTACGGGATCTCGGACATTAAAGATATCATAGAATATCTGTCCAACGGTCAGGATGTGCCCTATATCGGGATCCTGGGTTCTGATGTAACGGAAGAGTTGGAAAACCAAGGACTTCCGGCAGGAGTGTATGTGGATGAAGTGGAAGCGGATTCGCCGGCTATGGGGGCAGGGATCCAAAGCGGCGATATCATCACCCAGATCAACGGCGGGGAAGTGGCCAGTTTTCAAGCGTACCACAGCGCGCTCATGCAGAAGCAGGCGGGCAGTTCTTTGCGGATCACCTGCTGGAGACAGGGAACCGGCGGAGAGTATGTGGAGATTAACTTCAGTGTTACAGTGGGCACGAAAGAATAGAGAATAGAAAGGCAGAAAAAGACAGCATGAGATATATCAATACTTTGGTAGAAGGCGAAACAATCCGGAATGTGTATCTTTGTAAAGGGAAGCGTTCCGCGGAGACGAGAAATGGGAGGCCCTATGACAATCTGCTCCTTCAGGATAAGACGGGAACCTTAGACGGAAAAGTATGGGATCCCAATTCAAGCGGGATCGCGGACTATGATGAAATGGATTTCATCGAGGTATACGGGGAGGTTACAAGCTACAACAATAATCTGCAGCTGAATATCAAGCAGATCCGGAAGGCAGAGGAAGGGGAATATGTGCCTGCGGATTATATGCCGACCACAGAGAAAAATGGAGATCAGATGTACCAGGAACTCCTGGCCTATGGCAGACAGGTGAAGAATCCGTATCTGCGGGCCGTGATCGAATATTATTTTGAAAAAGACCAGGCGTTTGTCAAACGGTTCAAAGCCCACTCTGCCGCAAAGAGTGTGCATCACAGTTTTTCCGGAGGACTTCTGGAGCATACTCTGAGCGTAGTAAAATTTTGTGAATATATGGCGGGAGCGTATCCGATCCTTAACCGGGATCTGCTCTATACCGCGGCAATGTGCCATGATATCGGAAAGACAAAAGAACTATCCCCATTCCCAGAAAACGACTATACTGATGACGGACAGCTTCTGGGGCATATCGTGATCGGCGTGGAGATGCTGGATGACGCGATCCGGACCATCCCGGATTTCCCAAGGAAACTGGCCAGCGAATTGAAACACTGCATCCTTGCCCATCATGGAGAATTAGAATACGGTTCTCCCAAGAAACCGGCGCTGGCGGAAGCTTTCGCACTGAATTTCGCGGACTGCGCCGATGCAAAAATGCAGACATTGATCGAGATCTTTAAAGAAAAGAATAGTAACGATTGGCTGGGATATAACCGGATGTTTGAGACGAACTTGAGAAAGACGAGTATATAAACGTTCAATTTGGGACGTAGACTTTTGCAAAAGGGCTACGTCCCAAATTGACTTTTGCCCTGTACCAAAATGGAAAATGGAGTATATTTATGCGAAAGAATGATATTGTAAAATTGCAAATTACGGATATCGGTGTTGGCGGTGAGGGCATCGGAAAAGTGGATGGATATACGCTTTTTGTAAAGGATGCTGTAATCGGCGATGTGATTGAAGCTAAGGTGATGAAGGCGAAAAAGAACTATGGATATGCAAAGCTTTTGCATATTCTTACAGCTTCAGAAGGGCGTGAAAAAAATCCGAAATGTGGAATCGCCCGGAAATGTGGGGGCTGCCAGATCCAGGAGATGAAATATGAATGGCAGTTACGTTTTAAGGAGGAAAAGGTTCGAGACAGCCTGATGCGTATCGGGCAGATTCCAGAGCGGCTTCTGGATGAGATCATGGAACCGATCCTAGGGATGGAGGAGCCTTTTTATTATCGCAATAAGGCTCAGTTCCCGATAGGAACGGATAAAAACGGCCGGTCGGTGGCAGGATTCTACGCAGGCAGGACTCACAGCATTATCCCAGTCAAGGATTGTGTGCTGGGGGTTCCGGTGAATAAAGAGATTCTGGACTGTATTCTGTGCTTCATGGAGGAATTTCAGGTTCCGGCTTATGATGAGATCCATCATGAGGGCCTGGTGCGCCATGTGCTGATCCGGTATGGGTTTCGGACTGGAGAGATCATGGTCTGTCTGGTCATCAACGGAACTTCACTTCCCAAAGCGGAGATACTGGCAGAGCGGCTGGCGGCTATTAAAAATATGACCAGTATTTCTTTGTGCATCAATCGGGAAAAGACGAATGTGATCATGGGAAATGAGGTGAGAGTCCTGTGGGGACACGGTTACATCACCGATTGGATCGGGAATGTGAAGTATCAGATTTCTCCACTGTCCTTTTATCAGGTGAATCCGAAACAGACAGAAAAGTTATACAAAACGGCGCTGGAGTATGCGGATCTGAAAGATGGAGAGGAAACAGTTGTCTGGGATCTCTACTGTGGGATTGGGACGATTTCTTTATTTCTGGCTCAGAGAGCGGGACAGGTCTATGGCGTGGAGATTGTGCCACAGGCAGTGGAGGACGCAAAGCATAACGCCAGGATCAATGCTGTCGAAAATGCAGAATTCTATGTGGGAAAGGCGGAAGAAGTGCTGCCGGAATACTATGCCGGATTTGAACAAATGCATGGAAAGAAAGCTCATGCGGATGTGATTGTGGTGGACCCGCCAAGAAAAGGCTGTGATGAAGCGCTGTTGGAGACTATCGTGAAGATGGAGCCGGAAAAAGTGGTGTATGTAAGCTGCGATCCGGCGACTCTGGCAAGAGATGTGAAGTATCTGAGAGAAAACGGATATGAGGTAAAAAAAGTGCGGCCGGTGGACATGTTCCCGCATACGGTGCATGTCGAGACGGTTGTTCTGCTGTCCGCTGTATCTTATTCAAAATTGAATTGCTGAGATCGGGAATTCATTCCAATAAGGAGGAGGTTTTATGGCTATAATTGATGGGAATAAGGCGATTCAAGATATTCTCATTAGGAGCCTTGAATTGGATACATATGAGTATATTATGAATCAGGCATATAAAACCAATATTGCGCGAGACAATGATTTTCAGAAAAAGTTTAACCATTTTTATAGAATCAGAAGAGATAGTAAATGGCGAGAAAAATACTACGAAATTTTTGAGAATAACAAAACAAATAAGGATGAGGTGACATTTGAAAATATTCTTTGTAATATTTACGTTTTTACGGATAAAACAGAAGCATCTTTTGCCAGTAAAATGTTAGCCACAATAAATCCAGAAAAGCCGATATGGGATAGCAGGGTACTTTCCTTTTTAAATCTTAAACCAAAAGGAAAAAATGTAAGTGAATTACAGGACTCTATGATAGAGATTTATGCACAAATTGAAGAATGGTATCGTGTATATTTGGCGACAGATGAGGCCAGGGAGAATATTAGCCTTTTTGATAGATTATTTCCACAATATAGTTGGATAAGTGATGTCAAGAAAATCGAGTACTTAATTTGGGGATTAAAAAAGCAGGAGATACTGTAAATAGTTTCCGTATAGCATCGGTTAGAGATAATCGGTGCTTTTTCACGCCCGAATCAATCCGGCCTTTCTGCGTTCTTTTAACGGAGATGAGACATGGTTCCGTTTTTATTAATTTTGGCGCGAAAAGTGTTGGTTTTTTTCGGCAGGGATTTTGCATGGCATTGATTTAGAGATAGAGCATAAAGAAGTTTGCGGGGGATTATCGTCTGGGAGAATTAGATTTATAAAAAATTATTTTTATTAAAACTTTTTTGCAGATGCCCTTGTCTAAGCTATAGAAATAAAAAAAGAAAGGAATAGAGTATGGAACCACAAAGAATACACAATGAAAGTAAAAAGGGGAAAATCAAAAGCTGGATCGCAAAACATTCCGCAGGTGTGGCGCTTGCGGCCGCGCTGATTGCATTAGGCAGGGCGGTGGGAATCGGCAATTTATTTGCGGCGCCGGGATCGTGGAAGGATCTGACGGCAGATACAGGACTTTCGATGATGCTCTCCTCCCATGATTTTATAGCGCTGTTTTTAGCCGTATTGGCGGTCGTGCTGGGCAGAAGGGCAATGAAAAGGCAGGAAGGACCAAAGAAAAAAGGGAGGGGAGGATTTGTGATCGGCATTGTCTGCATTGTCATTTTGGTGACACCCATCGGAGATGCCCTTTCTTTAATGACCAGCACATTTCCAGTGTGGATCAGGACCGCCTATTACGGAATGACCGGACAGGAAGACAAGCTGGAAGAATTAAACCAGATCGCGAACGATGGAGGGAAAACAATACCGCTAAAAGAGGGGGAATATCTGTTGGATGCGCATTTGAATAAAGCAACAAATCCTGCCTCTGGAACAGAGATGAACGTAACGGGAACTCTGACAAACCAGACGGAGCAAGAGTGGGAGTCGGTTACCATTTCTTTGATCGTGGTGGATGCGCAAGGTAATCCAAAGAAAGTCCAGTCCTATGATGAGGTTCCCATATTGGAAGCGGTGATCCCTTCGCTTTCGCCAGGAGAAACAGCAGAATTTGAGACGGAAAACTATCCGGGGATACTGGAATCGGATTATGAAAATCTGACGGATTTTCAGATCGTAGATATCAGTTATTTTGAGCCGGCAGAAAACAATTAGAAAAGGAGAAAAGAAAATGAAACGAAGAAAAATGTTAAAAGGTTTGTTTATGGGTATGATGTTGATGGCTTTTGCGGGAGTTTTATGTGCCTGCGGAGGAAATGAGTGGGTTGGAACATATGGAGGAACTTCTGCAACTGGAAACAAAGTAGAGATCACAGTGAATGAAGACGGAACTGTGGAATATAACGAGAATGGAGATATAGAAGAAGGGACCTGGAACGAAAATGAAAACAGCATCGAGCTTGATTTTGACGGCGCGGTTTCTTCCACCTGTGAGCCGCTGATCGTGACCATGTCCTCTGACGAAAGTACGATCACTGTGGAGTCGGACAGCAGTAATTGGAATGCGGATATTTACCAAAGGCGCTAGGGGAGCAGAAAGGGGTGAAAAAACTGAAGAATATTAATGTGATCCACTGGTTTGTCTGTCTGGTCAGAAAGGATATGGATGAGTATGTGGAAAATAAAGATAAGAAACGCGGTTTGTATCGTTCTCTGAGAAAAAAGTTGAATCTTCTGCGTTTGGGAGAAGAGGATGATTGACGATATGTTATATTTTAACTATAATCTTTGTGGGAATTTACAATTTTTACAGGTTTAGAATTTTCCTGTTTCAATAATAGAAGAGAAAAAGGAGGAAGAAACGTGAATTATACAGAGGCAGTTGCCCTCGCAAAAGCGGGGAATGAAAGGGGGTATGGGTTTCTTTATGAAGCCACCTATAAAAGCAAATATTACTTGGCGCTCCAATATATGAAGAATGAAGAAGCGGCGGAGGACGTCCTGCAGGAAGCGTATCTGAGAGCTTTTAGGAAAATAGATACACTGGCGGAGCCGGAAGCATTCCCGGGATGGATGGGGAAGATTGTAGCGAATACGGCAAAGAATATGCTGGCCAAAAAGAATCCAATGCTGTTTTCTGAAATAGGGAGCGAGGATGAGGACGACAATTTTGAATACCGGATTGAAGATGACAGTATTGAAAACCAGCCGGAATTGTCCTATACAAGACAAGAGACACAGGAGTTGGTGCGCCAGATGATCGATTCCCTCTCAGAAGAGCAGAGACTGTGTATCCTGATGTTCCATATTGAAGGCGTGCCCATCAGTGAAATCGCGGCCACTCTGGGGTGTTCAGAAAATACAGTTAAGTCCCGTCTGAATTACGGACGGAAGAATCTGAAGAAGAGAGCAGAAGAACTGCAGAAAAAAGGTTACAAATTGTACAACGTGGCTCCGCTGCCGCTGTTCCTCTATCTGCTTCGGGCACAGGCTGGATATTTGTCCGCGGATGGAACGCTGGCTGCCGCGGGAAGATCAGCGGCTCAGACCGTCTTTCAGTCAATCTCTCAGACAGGAGCGGCTGGAACTGCGGGAGCAGGAGGAGCGGCAGGAGGGCAGATGGCCTCCGGAGCCCAGACAGCAGCAAAAGCAGGAGGAGCGGCCAAAGCAGGAGGAGCGGCCAAAGCCGGCTTGCTGCATACGACCCTGGGAAAAGTGGCGGCAGTGACGGTAGGTGTATGTCTGGCGGGAGGCGCCGCGTTCTATGGCGTTTCTCAGTTTATGGATCGGGACGAAGAACCGGCAGCCGTCCAGGAACAGCAGGAACCGGAAGAACCCCAGGAGCAGCAGGAACCAGAACAAGAGCCAGAAGAAACGCCGGAAGCGGTAAGAGATGAAGAATATCCGGAATTGATCGCTGGAAATCTTACCAAGGAAGAATTGGAATATGTGCTTGCCTATGGCCCCCAGGAGATTCCGGAGCAAGGATTCCAGGAAGATGAGATCGAGCAGATTTTAAACGCCCTTTGCGAGGCTTCCAGTCGGAGCGGAGACATGATCGAAGAATATGGGGTGGATGCAAATTGGCGTCCCCAGTTTTCCGCGGAAGATATAAACCGTATGTTTGCCTCCTTTAGTGATCACCAGTTTACAGAAGAAAATGATGAAGACGGCGTAGAGTACGGTGTCAATATTGATGGAGATGTGCTTACATACGTTCCGGCAACCCTCAACTATATCTGTGAGGCCCAGATTACTTCGGCGGAGTATACAGATGAAGAGATGGACCTGTATTATACCTATGATTACAGAGGGGAGAGCAGACAGGAAAGCACCCAGAAAAAGGCGGTGCTCATGCCGAACGAGGAAGGATTATACCGGATCGTCAGGATCGAGGAAGTGGAATCTGTCGATGGCCAGGGAGGAACAGACACTGGAAATTCCGAGAATCTTCAGTCGGAAGCGGAACTTCCGGTGGGAACTTACAGTTTTGTGGCGCCAGTCGGAGGATTGAGGACCTCTCTTACGATTGAAGCGTCAGGAACCGCTGAGATTATAGAATTTATGTCGGGAACGGGGGAAAGCAATACCACAACTTACCAGATTTCAGTAGAAGGAACAGACCCGGCCAGCGGAATAACGACTTATACTCTTATCCCCGCGGATGGAAGTGACAACAGGATTCTTACCTATGACAGCAATCAGGATATCCTTCACGATGTGAGCGCTGGATTTGACTGGACGCCGGTTGAAAACTAGAAATACAGATATGGTTTTGCTGTTATGACATTGCGGCGGCAGCCGGGAGATCAGATTCCCCCGGCCGCCGCCATATAAGTTTCCGCGGGCAGGAGTTCCCGGCGGCAGTCGTCCAGATACCTTAAGATAGAAGAGACGTCCTCATTGGTGGTCTCCGGATGGAGGAGGCACAGACGGAGAGCCTTTTTCCCGCGCAATTCGGTGGTGAAGATGCCGGCGTATCCACTGGAAAGGATTTTCTGTGCGATTTCCAGATTCAGCCGATCTGTTTCTTCCTCCGTCAGCCCAAAAGGATGGAATCGGAAATTGACTACACACATCTGTGCGGGGGAGAGAAGCTGGACATCCGGATATTTGGAAAGCTCCTGCTGGGCATATGCGGCCAGGTCAAAACCGTGGTCGATGGCCTCGCCTATCTGCCTGGATCCCATTACCTGCAGGGTAAGCCAAAGTTTCAGGCCGCGGGCGGGACGAGTGAGCTCCGGCCC
>CABPCP010000067.1 GCA_902406105.1 uncultured Mordavella sp. | reverse complement strand
AACATCAAGAGATTACAGGAAATCGGATGCTATAGAGGAATCCGTCACAGAAAAGGACTTCCGGTTCGTGGTCAGAAGACTAAGACAAATGCAAGAACAAGAAAAGGTCCTAAGAGAACAGTAGCAAACAAGAAGAAATAAGTAACAAATAACAAATAACACAAAAAGGAAAGCGTAGGTTAGTTTTATTATGGCAAAGAAAGTTACAAAGAAAGTGACAAAGAAACGTGTCAAGAAAAACGTTGAACACGGACAAGCACATATCCAGTCATCCTTCAACAACACGATCGTGACTCTGACGGATGCGCAGGGAAATGCTCTGTCATGGGCAAGTGCTGGCGGTCTGGGATTCAGAGGTTCAAGGAAATCTACCCCTTATGCAGCGCAGATGGCGGCAGAGACTGCAGCTAAGGCGGCATTAGTACATGGTTTGAAATCAGTTGACGTTATGGTAAAAGGACCAGGTTCAGGAAGAGAAGCAGCGATCCGCGCTCTTCAGGCATGTGGAATCGATGTAACAAGTATCCGTGACGTTACACCGGTACCTCATAATGGATGCCGTCCGCCGAAACGCAGAAGAGTATAATCGTATATGCGGGCGGTTATGAGCAAGAAGTATCGTGAAGCGAGTGAAGCAAATTAGGAGGAAAATAAATCATGGCAGTAAACAGAGTTCCTGTTCTGAAAAGATGTAGATCCCTTGGCATGGATCCGGTATATTTAGGAATTGACAAGAAGTCAAACAGACAACTGAAAAGATCCAACAGAAAAATGAGCGAATATGCTCTGCAGCTCCGTGAGAAGCAGAAAGCAAAATTCATCTACGGTGTGTTGGAGAAACCTTTCAGAAATTACTATAAAAAAGCAAAACAGATGAGCGGTATGACAGGTGAGAACCTGATGCGCCTTCTGGAGTCAAGACTGGACAACGTTGTGTTCCGTATGGGTCTTGCGAGAACCAGACGTGAAGCAAGACAGATCGTAGACCACAAGCATGTTCTGGTCAATGGAAAACAGGTAAATATCCCTTCTTATCTGATCAAGGCGGGAGATACCATTGAAATCAAAGAAAAGCACAAAAGCTCTCCAAGATATAAGGAGATCGTAGAGGTTACAGGCGGACGTCTGGTTCCAGAATGGATCGAGTCAGATCTTGAGAACCTGAAAGGAACAATCAAGGAGCTTCCGACACGCGACGTGATCGATGTTCCTGTAGACGAGATGCTGATCGTCGAATTATATTCTAAATAATAACCCGCAACACCACAGGAGGTGGACCTAGTGTTTGATTTTAATAAACCAAATATTGAAATAACCGAGATTTCAGAAGATAAGAAATATGGGAGATTTGTTGTAGAGCCTCTGGAGAGGGGTTATGGTACAACATTAGGTAATTCCCTCAGAAGAATCATGCTTTCCTCTCTGCCGGGAACGGCGATCAGTCAGGTAAAGATTGACGGGGTGCTGCATGAATTCAGCTCGATTCCTGGGGTGAAAGAAGATGTTACAGAGATCATCATGAACCTGAAGTCTCTTGCGATCAAGAACAGCTCCGACACCGATGAGCCTAAGACGGCTTATATCGAGTTTGAAGGAGAAGGCGTGGTCACAGCGGCAGACATCCAGGTGGATCAGGACATTGAGATCATGAATCCTGAAACCGTTATCGCAACATTGAACGGCGGGGCAGACAGCAAACTTTACATGGAGCTGACCATCACGAATGGAAGAGGCTATGTAAGTTCTGAGAAGAATAAAAACGACGAATTACCAATCGCTGTAATTCCAATTGATTCTATTTATACTCCGGTGGAGCGCGTTAATCTTACAGTTGAGAATACCCGTGTGGGTCAGATCACTGATTTTGACAAATTGACGTTAGACGTATACACTAACGGAACTCTCTGCCCGGATGAGGCGGTGAGTCTGGCCGCAAAGGTACTGAGTGAGCATTTGAGACTCTTTATCGATCTGTCAGAGGTCGCGCAGGCGGCAGAGGTAATGATCGAGAAGGAAGACGATGAGAAGGAGAAAGTGCTCGAGATGAGCATTGATGAACTGGAATTGTCTGTCCGCTCATATAACTGCCTGAAGAGAGCCGGAATCAATACAGTGGAAGAGCTGACAAACCGGACACCGGAAGATATGATGAAGGTGCGGAATCTGGGACGTAAATCCCTGGAGGAAGTTCTGGCGAAGCTGGATGAATTGGGATTGTCCTTAAGCAAAGGCGAGGAATAAAAAGATTTGCCGGTAAGACCGAAGAGCACGGCAAATGCATTTGGCTAGTAAGCCCGAAGATGCATAACCAAGTGTAAAATAATGGAGGATTAAGAAATGGCAAAATATAGAAAACTCGGCAGAACATCAAGCCAGAGAAAAGCATTGTTGAGAAACCAGGTAACTGCTCTGATCAATCATGGCAAGATCAGAACCACAGAGGCAAAGGCAAAAGAAATCCGCAAGATCACTGAAAAGCTGATCGCGCTGGCAGTAAAAGAGAAGGATAACTTCGAAGAAGTTACTGTAAAAGCTAAAGTGGCCCGCAAGGACAAAGACGGTAAGAGAGTAAAAGAAGTCGTAGACGGAAAGAAAGTAACCGTATATGACGAGGAAGAGAAAACGATCAAGAAGGATCTTCCAAGCAGACTTCACGCTCGCCGCCAGATGTTAAAGGTGCTGTATCCAGTGAAAGACGTACCTGCGGCAGCGGCTGGAAGAAAGAAAAATACAAAACAGGTAGATCTTGTGGCAAAATTGTTTGACGAGATCGCACCTAAATATGAGAACCGTCAGGGCGGATATACCAGAATCGTGAAGATCGGCCAGAGAAAGGGCGATGCCGCGATGGAAGTTCTGATCGAACTTGTATAGTATAGAGGGTCATAAACAGATTTACAGAAGGACATACGCAATCGTATGTCCTTTTTTGAATACATGTAAGCTCTATACGAAATATGGCCGCCGCTTGTTTTACAGGCGGCGGCCATATTTTCGGAGAAAATTTAAATATGGAAACAATATGTGAATGAAGATAACATCGTCTAATTAAATTGGCAGTTCAAGATAAATGTCTTTTCCTTCCTTGATAGAAATAACAACTTTTCCGCCTCGGATTGTTGTTACCGCGCCGTCTGCTCTGATATCAGCAATGGGAGCTGCCGCCGGCGCGCTGTCTTCAGGTTTTTCCGTTTCCTCGGCACTGTCGGCCGCCTCCTTGAACCCAGATACATTATCCGGTGTCAATGGACAGAGAGAATCGCTGGTCTTAGTGAGGGTGGCTCCAAGAACTTGAGAAATCGTGAGACATCCATCAAGAGAAAGGAGACCAGAATCTACCAGTTCATCGAAAATAGACGGATCTTCCAGATTGGCAGGTTCGATCGTGATCCCTTCTTCGGCCCGGCAGCATAATACAGCTGGATCGTTTGCATGTTCTTTTGCGGTTTCAGATGTAATTGACATTTCTATATCCTCCTTATGATGAAATAATGATCTAGATATAGTATAGATTTTTGCGCGGGAAAAGACCAATCTATTTTTAGCATGTCTGAGTGGGATTTATAGATAATACCGATAAATAAAAATGGAGATTAAAATTTGACTTGCTTTTTGAAATCTTTTGCAGTATATTTGTATTAAGCGCTTAGTATAATAGAACAAAAATACAGAAGGGGATTTTATGGAGGAATTAATTCGAATCGAAGATGTTTATAAAATCTATCATCCGGGCGAAAATGAGATCCGCGCTCTGGACGGGGTCAGTCTTACGGTTTCGGAAGGAGAATTTGCAGCGATCATAGGACATTCCGGTTCAGGCAAGTCAACCTTGATGAATATTCTGGGATGTCTGGATATACCTACTTCCGGACGGTATTATCTGAAAGGAAAGGATGTATCGAGGCTTTCGGATGACAGGTTGTCAGAGATCCGCAATCGGGAGATCGGGTTTATTTTCCAAGGGTTTAATCTGATCCATAATCTGGACGCGGCGGGCAATGTAGAGCTTCCTTTGATCTACAGAGGCATGGAGAGGAGAAAGAGAAAGGAAACAGCCAGGAAAGCTTTGGAAATGGTCGGCTTGGGAGCAAGAATGTATCATAAGCCTTCTCAAATGTCTGGAGGACAACAGCAAAGAGTCGCAGTGGCGCGGGCTCTGGCCGCCCGTCCGCCTTTGATCCTGGCGGATGAGCCTACCGGAAATCTGGATTCGCGGACGACAGGAGAGATTCTGGATATTTTGAAAGAATTACATAAAACAGGAAGAACTGTTATTATCATTACCCATGACCCGGATATCGCCAAACAAGCTCACCGGGTAATCTGTATTCAGGACGGGAAGATCCAGGAAGAATATAGAAACAAAGCATAAAACAGAAAAAAGAGAGAAACAGGAATAAAAGCGGGGAGGAAAGAGAACATGTTCAGGACAAGAAAACAGGACGTAAATGATGAGACAAATAGGAAAAAGCTGCCGGGATGGATCATTTTACCTATTTTAGCATGTGTTGTGCTGATATTTTTTATTGTGTCACGATTATCCGCAGGAGGAGGGACAGAACAGCTTACAGTAGTCACTGTAGAGCGTGGAGATATCCGGCAGACCTACCTTGCTTCCGGGACGGTGGAGAGTCAGCGGACAAAGGTGTTCTATTCGCCGGTAAATGCTCCTGTAAAACAATGTACCGCTAAAGTTGGAAGCGCGGTTAAGAAGGGAGATCTTCTGGTTGCCTTCGATGTGACGAACCTGGAGAGAGACAACCAGCAGTCGGAATTAAATGTATTAGCGGCGAAATATACCAATCAAGACGCCGCAGAGCAGAGCGGAAGGGCGGCACAGGCTGCCGCCGCGGGGAAAGCGCAGACGGCAGATTCTATAGACCAGGTAAAGAAACAGATCCAAGATAAGCAAGCACAGATCAGCAGCCTGGAGAAACAAGCGGCTTCTGAATCCAGTCAGGCGTCTCAAAACGCGTCCAAGATAGCGGATCTTAGAAAAAAGATGCAGGAAAATCTGAATAAGCAGTCAGAGCAGAAGGCAGTAAAAGAAAACGCGGAACGCCAGCTGGAGAAATTAGATGAAACAGACCCGTCTAATACGGATAAGATCCAGGAGCTTCTTGCTGCCGCTCAGGACGCTACCGATCAGATCAGCAGCCTGGAACAAGCCTATCGATCCCTGGAAAGTCAGATGGAAAGCTTAAGCGGCGCGGGGGGAGGCGCCGCGGCGGAAAAACTCACGGCCGCACAGCAGGAACTGGAAGCTTTGCAGGCTAGTCTGAGTGAGCTTGAAAATAGCATGGGAGCCGCCGCGGCAGATACAGGCCTTACCAGCGGTCAGAGGAAAAATATGGAGGTATCCGAGAATCTGGCGGAATTGGCTCAGCTTGGCACGGAGGAACTTCTAAAGAAGGGACGGGAAGGTATAAAAGCAGAATATGACGGTATCATTTCTGATGTAAAAGTATTGGAGGGAAGTACGGCGGTCCAGGGCGGAGAATTATTTACGCTGGTGAGCAATCAAGACGTAAAGGTGAGGCTGGAAGTGCCGGCCAACGATTTTGACAATCTGGCAGAAGGAAACAGCGCTAAGATCACGATTGGGAAAAATACATATCAAGGCAGCTTGGAATCAGTGGATAAGATCGCGCTGACGAATGAAAAGGGAAGTTCCGTTATCCATGCGGATGTAAGTATAAGCAATCCAGATGAAGAAATCTGCGTTGGGGTAGGAGCAAAAGTCACCATGATGGTAGCAGAAAAAAAGGATGTTCCGTATCTTCCCAATGAGGTGGTCAATACATCTACAGAAGGAGATTTTGTGTATGTGATCCGAGGCGGAGAAGTAAAAAGGCAGGCGGTAGAGCTTGGGATAGCCTCTGACAGCAGCGTAGAGATCCTGGATGGACTGAAGGAAGGGGACGAAGTGATTTCCGATGTTTCCGGAAATGTGAGGGAAGGAATGAAGGCAACAGGTGTCCCCCAAGATACAGAAAAGGAGTGATCCCATGGGACAGTTTGGAGAATATGTAAAAATGGCTCTCTACAATATACGTGAAAATAAAGGCCGTTCCTTCCTGACTATGCTTGGGATCATTATCGGTATATCTTCGGTGATCACGATCGTCTCTATCGGAAGCGGGCTGAAGGCGGATGTTATGTCCAGTACGGAGACAAAGAGTGTTGTGGTAATGACAGATCCGGAGAAAAGCGTCAATACCCAGCTTATTACCTGGGAGGATGTGCAGGCATTAAAAGAACAGCTGGGGGATCAAGTGATCGGAGTGGCAAACAGTACCCAGGCGGCAGGAACAGTAGAAACCCGAAAAGGGAGTTTTGACGCATATCTTACGCTGACAACACCGGATGAAGAATACAATCCTCTGCAATATCCGGTCATCCGCGGAACTTATTTCACTGGGGATGATGTGGAAAATGGATCATCCTCCTGCGTGGTGGACAAAGGGAGCGCGCTCTATTTATTTGGAACAGAGGATATCATAGGCATGGAACTGGATCTTCAGATCGAGGATCGTATACAGACGCTTCAGGTAAAGGGGGTAAGGGATCAGGACCCAGAGGTTATGGCGGCCAATGAAGAGGCGATGGCGATGTTTGGAATGGAAATGCCGGTCTTTCTGGAAGTGCCTTATACCGTGTCTGAGAACTGGGGAGAAGAGCCGGAGAATTTCTCATCACTGACGTTATACCTGGCGGAAGGATCCAAGGAAAACCAGGTGGCTAAATCCGCCGTGCAGATTCTGAACTCCCGCCATATGAATGAAGGGGAGGAATTGTTTATCAAGCAGCAGCCTATGGATATGACAGAAGCCATGGGCAGTATCATGGACGGAGTAACCGCGTTTGTGGCGTTTGTAGCAGGAATTTCTCTCTTGGTAGGAGGAATTGGGGTGATGAATATCATGCTGGTGTCTGTTACAGAACGTACCAGAGAGATTGGCATCCGCAAGGCCCTGGGGGCAAAGACGTCCTCTGTGATCGCCCAATTTCTGTGTGAATCTGCAATTATATCCGGCATTGGAGGACTCATTGGAATCCTGCTGGGCGCCGGGATCGCGGGATTGATCTCGGCCCTTGAGATCGGAGGCTTGTCAGCCCGGCTTTCACCTGCGGCAGTGATCTTTGCTACCTGTTTTTCCTGCGGGATCGGGATCGTATTTGGAATTTATCCGGCGCGGAAGGCAGCACGGATGAGTCCCATAGAGGCGTTGAGGCAATTATAAAAATCTAAGAATGAGAAGGAGGAAAAGTCATGTTTCAACCAAAACGTTTATTAAAAGTAATGTCTGTCATCTTCATCATCCTGGGAGTACTGGGATTGATCGGCACAGGTTTCAGCTACGCCATGCTTCCCAAGCTGGAAGCGATAGAAGGCATGGATATGAGTCTGCTTACGGAAACCATGACGCCTTTGAATCTGGTCATATCCATCATAAGCTGTATCAGCAGCGTGGGGGCGGGGATCGTAGGAATCAGCGGAAGATCCAGAAGATGGGCAGTGATCTTCATAGGAATCTACAGCCTGCTGGTGATTGTATCTCTGGTCCAGACGGCGATGCTGGGATTGTTTGGGTTTACAGCAGTAGTGGATATTATTATCCCGCTTCTATATTGGTGGGGACTGTACCAGTCGGATGATTTAAGCGGGATGGAAAGATAAGTACGCCATTCGCAAAGCCCGCCCGTCCGGGCTTGCCCGCGGCTGCCGCCGCTGCTTTGCTCATATGCGGACGCTCCGCTCATAGGGAAGACTGGCCGGAATTTCATGCAAGCATGAATTCCTTCCAATCTTCCCTATGGCGAAACTTTTTGTGTTAAATAATCTACTTTCGGCAATTTTCTTCCTTTTTTTTGTAGAAATGTTATAATAAAAAAAGTGTGTCATAGGTGACGACAATTTATATGAAAGAGAGGAAGGTATGTAATGAGCAGGTTGGAGATTGATTCCCCAAAACGGGCGAGGATCGTCATGGAGGGCCTGTATAAGGACCTGGAAAAGAGGATCGAATCTAGTCCGCCGGGCTTATGTCCAGTGGATATGGCGCGGGCATTTCTGGAACTGTGCCATGCTCAGACGTGTGGGAAATGTGTGCCGTGCCGGATCGGTCTTGGACAGCTAAATCATCTGATCAAAGACGTCCTGGACGGAAGGGCAACAATGGAGACTTTAGACGTGATGGAAGAAACAGCGCTTTCCGTCATGGAAACGGCGGACTGCGCAGTGGGGTATGAAGCGGCCAATATGGTCTATAAGGGGCTGATTGGGTACCGGGATGATTACATCGAACATATTCAGAACGGACGCTGTACTTGCAGTTATAACCAGCCCGTATCCTGTGTGTCATTATGTCCCGCTCATGTGGATATCCCTGGGTATGTGGCTTTGGTTGGGGAAGGGCGTTACGCGGACGCAATTCGTTTAATCCGCAAGGATAATCCATTTCCAACGACTTGCGGATTTATCTGTGAACATCCGTGTGAAGCCAGATGCCGCAGAAATATGGTGGACGATTCCGTAAATATCCGCGGTTTGAAGCGGGTCGCGGCGGATTTCGCCGGCGAGGTGGACCCGCCTGAATGCGCGCCGAAGACAGGTAAGAAAGTGGCGGTCCTTGGCGGAGGCCCAGGAGGTCTTAGCGCGGCCTATTATCTGCAGCTGATGGGCCATCAGGCGACCGTTTATGAGATGCTGCCGAAGCTTGGCGGAATGCTCCGGTATGGAATTCCCAACTATCGTCTTCCTAAGGAACGTCTGGATGAGGATATCAACGCGATCTTGAAGACAGGTGTGGATGTGAAGCACGGACTGAAGATTGGAGAGGACATTTCAATCCAGGAGCTGCGTGAGGAATATGACGCGGTTTTGATCACGATCGGCGCCAGCACGGATAAAAAGCTGGGACTGGAAGGAGAAGATGCGCAAGGTGTGATCTCTGCCGTCCAATTCTTGAGAAATGTCGGGAAAGAACAGATCCTGGATCTGACAGGGAAGCAGGTAGCGGTCATCGGCGGAGGAAATGTTTCTATGGACGCTGTCCGTACAGCCAAGCGCCTTGGAGCTTCCAAGGTCAGCATCGTGTACCGCCGGCGTGTGGCGGATATGACGGCCCTGCCAGGTGAGATAGATGGAGCGGTGGCAGAGGGGATCGAGCTGCAGACCTTAAAAGCGCCTTCCGCCATCGATGTGGATGAAAACGGCCATGTGAAAGGTATTTATGTGACACCTCAGATGGTAAGCGCTATTAAAGATGGAAGAGCAAGCATCAAGCCAACGGGAGAAGAAGATATTTATATTCCATGCGATGTTTTGATCGTGGCGATTGGACAGAATATCGAGACCCGCCATTTCGAGGAAGCGGGAATTCCTGTGGCAAGAGGAAAGATTGTGACAGAAAGTACCGGAACCTTTGAGAATATGCCGGGAGTATTTGCGGGAGGCGACTGTGCCAGCGGCCCTGCTTCTGTGATCAAGGCGATCGCGGCGGCGAAAGTGGTGGCAGCCAATATTGATGAGTATCTGGGGTATCACCATGAGATCTCCTGTGATGTGGAGATTCCGGAGCCCCGCCTGGATGACAGGAGCCCTTGTGGAAGAGTCAATATGACAGAGCGTGAAGCGTGTGAGAGAGTCCATGATTTTGAAGGCGTGGAAAAATGTATGACGGAGAAAGAGGCGAAGCAGGAGGCATCCCGCTGTCTGCGTTGTGATCACTTCGGATACGGAATATTTAAGGGAGGCAGAGAAACATTATGGTAAATCTTACGATAGACGGAAGAAAAGTTTCCGTAGAGGAAAATACCACGATCATGGAGGCTGCCGCCCAGATTGGGATCATGATACCCAAATTGTGTTATCTCAAGAATATTAATGAGATCGCGGCCTGCAGAGTCTGTGTAGTGGAATTGGAAGGCAAGGAGAAATTGATTTCTTCTTGTAATAATGTGGCGGAAGAAGGGATGGTCATTTATACAAACAGCCCCAAAGTACGCCGTCACAGGAGAACAACGGTAGAGCTTCTGCTCTCCCAGCATGACGGCCAGTGTGTAACCTGCTCAAGGAGCGGGAACTGCGCGCTGCAGACGATTGCCAATGACTTGAATATTTTGGATGTTCCTTACGAGAAACAGATCGAACGGCGGGCCTGGAATAAGGGATTCCCACTGATCAAGGATTACTCTAAGTGTATCAAGTGCATGCGCTGCGTCCAGATCTGCGATAAAGTCCAGGGGCTTGGAATCTGGGATGTGGAAGGCACCGGATCTATGACTACGATCAATGTGTCTGGCCACCGAAAGATCGAAGAGGCAGACTGTTCGCTCTGCGGGCAGTGTATCACGCATTGTCCGGTCGGAGCTTTGAGCGCCAGAGACGATACAGAAAAAGTCTGGAAAGCGATCGAAGATAAAGAAAAGGTTGTTGTGGTACAGGTGGCGCCCGCAGTGCGGACGGCCTGGGGCGAGAGCCTGGGACTGAAGCCAGAAGAGGCAACGGTAGGGAAAATCCTGGACGCGTTGAAACGGATGGGAGCGGACTACGTGTTTGATACCACATTTTCCGCAGATCTGACGATCATGGAGGAAGCGCACGAGTTTGTGAAGCGGTTTACTGCGGGAGAATTAAAGAGACTGCCGATGTTCACTTCCTGTTGCCCGGGATGGATCCGGTTTGTGAAGACACAGTATCCTCACCTTCTTCCGCAGATTTCTACGGCGAAATCACCCCAGCAGATGTTTGGCGCGGTAATGAAGACATATTTTGCTCAGAAGCTTGGAGTAGAGCCTGAGAAGATCTATACGGTTTCTGTGATGCCATGTGTCGCAAAGAAGAGTGAGCGAGAGATGGAACTGTTTTACGAAGAGTATGCGGGACACGATGTAGATGCGGTGATCACAACACGGGAATTGGTGAAAATGTTCGGAGCGGCGCATATCAATCCGGCAACGCTCAAAGACATTGAAAGTGATCGGCCGATGCAGCAGGGTTCTGGCGCGGGCGTTATCTTTGGAGCTACCGGAGGTGTTATGGAAGCGGCGCTCCGGACGGCTTACTATCTGATAAAGAGTGAGAATCCTCCGGCAGATGCGTTCCGTCAAGTGAGAAGCCGGGGATTCCAGGAGAATCAGGGCGTTCAGGAGGCCGAGTTCGCGATTGATGATATCACAGTAAAGATCGCGGCTGTCAGCGGTCTGGGAAATACTCGCGCGCTGCTGGATAAGATCCAGCGGGGAGAAGCGCATTATGATTTTGTAGAAGTGATGGCATGTCCAGGCGGATGTGTAGGTGGAGGCGGACAGCCGATCCATGACGGGGAAGAGCTTGCTTTCCAGAGAGGGGGCCAGCTGTATTCGCTGGATGAAAAGTCAAACATCCGGTTTTCGCACGAAAATAGAGATGTTATGCAGATGTACGCAGAGTTTTTTGAGAAGCCATTGTCTCATAGGGCGCATCAGCTTTTACATACGGAACATAGGCGCGCGCTGTAGAGAAGATTTCTGGAATAAGAAAAGGCGGTACACATTGTGTGTGCCGCCTTTCTATATGTATTTTAAGTATCTTACCAAAAAACATTGCCGCCTACATTGATTCCTTCTTTGCCTGTCCATGCGGCATTAAAGTAATAGCAGTGGGCAACCGCCGAATATCTTGTCCCGCCAAGAACTGCCTGCGCCGCGGAATATGCGGACGAAGACGGTCCCGTTGCAAGAACCCGGTCTAAAGATCCATTCCAGGTAGGGGAAAACTGTCCTGATTGATAGATGACACCCCGGATCGTATTAGGAAAGCGAGAACTCTCCACACGGTTCATAATGACAGTCCCTACGGCCAACATTCCGTCATAGCTTCCTCCTGCTTCACATTGCAGGATAGCCGCCAGCAATGCCACATCACTGACATCAGCAGATATAGAGGAACCAGAATTGTTTGTTGAGCCATTGTTAGAATCATCACTGGAAGTGGAGCCGGATACCTTGTTATTTTGCGCGGTCTTCGCGGCCTCCTCCGCCGCCTGGGCGCGTGCCAGCTGAGACTCATAATCTGCCAGTTCACCTGAAGTAGAAGAAATTTTTGCGTTGATAGTTTCCTGCTGACTGGTCAGATCGCTTTGGAGAGTTTTTAACTCTTTTTGTTTATCCTCCAGATCCTGCTGCTTTTGTTCTACATCGGCCCGGACTTTTTGGAATTCCTCCAGCATATTCCGGTCGTAATCGCTGATCGTATTTATATATTCTGCTTTGTTGAGAAAATCCCCCATGTTCTCGGAAGAAAACAGAATCTCAAGAAGAGAAGCGCTTCCGCCCTCGTACATAAATTTGATCCGGTCTTTCATGGATTCATATTGGGATTCTTCATTTAATTTGGCGGCGGCCAAATCTAATTTCGCTTTTTCTACATCGGCAGAAAGTGTTTCAATCTCCGCAGATGTTTCGTCAAGTTCCTTGCTAAGTGAAGCAAGTTCGCTGTTCAGATCATCAAGTTCTCCCTGAAGATTAGAGGTCTTCTCTTCGAGTTCCTGGCTAGAGGGCGCAGCATATACAGAGATTCCGGAAGAAGCAAGTGTTACGGCGCATAGAAACCCTAAGACAGACCGTAATAGTTGTTTCTTTTTAATACTCATTCAATACCTTTCCTTTCTGTCTTTTGTAAGTGCTAATACATTATACAACAAATTGCTTTATATTGCAAACTTTGTTAAAATAAATGTAACGGTTTTGTAACAAATGGATGTAAAAGTAGAAAGGACAGAAACAGATTTTAGAACATAACGAAAAGAATTGTTCAATATGTTATAAAGATGAAAGGAAGAAAAGATGAAGAAATACGAAGAAGAACATTATCAGTATGAGAAGATCAAAGATCGTATCTATCCCTGGATCAGGAAAGAGATCAAGGACAGCCACGCGCTGAATGGGAAAAATCTGTCGGAGAAGGATACGCCGGTAGTTGCCTTTACAGGAGACTTAAAGGTGATCTTCGCGATCCGCCGGGGAGAGGAAACTTATGAGATATTGAAAGACAACATGCTGCCTCCGGAAGCGGATATCGAAAAACTTTATCATCAGGCGTGCGAGAATTTGGCAAGAGATGTGGAATTTGTAATCGGGAATACATGGTACGGAGCGTTTGGGATTATCGCGGATGGACTTCATGAAGCGAGTTCTTTATGCTTCAAACATATTTGGCAGGTGTGTGTAGATAAACTGAAGGATGATCTGGTGATCATGGCGCCGTCAAAGGATACAGTTCTTTTTGCGCCTGCCGGTCAAAAAGAAGTGGTAGACAAGATGATCGAGCATGGAAAAGGCGCTTATGATATGTCTGGCGAAAGGATCAGCACATCGCTTATGCTGTTTTCCCAGAAGAGAAAGGATTTGACGGTTTATGAGACGCGGGATTAAACTGATCGCCTTCGATTTAGACGGAACACTTTTGACAACAGATAAAAAGGTGACACAGGAGACGCAAAGAGTATTAAAAATGGCGGCGGAAAGGGGAATCTGCCTGCTCCCCGCTACAGGACGTCCCTTGACCGCTATCCCGGAGGAGCTGCTGGAATTGGCCGGAGCGGAGTACGCGATCACGGCAAATGGGGCAAGGATCGTGGAGACAAAAGAGAGAAAGACGGTCTGGGAAAAACTGGTATCTGTTGAAACAGCGAGAAATGTCTTGGATATTTTTGGAGAATATGATACACTACGAGAGATCTATTATGACGGCAAAGGCTATGTGAAGACGGCAGAATTAGAGAAAGGAAGCCATTACATACCAGATCCGGTCATGGAAGAGTACATCCGGGCGACACGGGTGACAGTATTGGATCTTGTAGAGAAATTTGAAGAAGAAAATAGAGGGGTAGATAAGGTTCAGGCCTTTTTTGCCTCCGATGAGGAAAAAAAGGAAGCGTTTGAAAAAGTACGGCGCCTCGGCGGAGTTGAAGTGACGGGGGCTCTTCCTTATAATATTGAAGTAAATGCAGAAGGGATCAATAAAGGCGAAGCCCTGCTGTGGGTGGCAGAGCGCCTGGGAATCCGCAGAGAAGAAACCTTGGCGTTTGGGGACGGAGCCAACGATGTGGAGCTTCTGCGTACAGCTGGGATTGGAGCGGCAATGTCTAATGGCGTGCCGGAAGTCTTAGCGGCGGCAGATATAAAAGCGGGAAATAATGACGAAGATGGGGTTGCCTGTACCATTCGGCGTTATCTGGAAGGAAATATGAAAGATAATTAATAAGGAAGAAATCAGAGAGGAGAGATGACATGTTAGATGTATTAAAAGTGATTCTGCTTGGAATTGTCGAAGGTATTACGGAATGGCTTCCAGTGAGCAGCACGGGGCATCTGATTCTAGTGGGGGATTTGCTTCAGCCCAATTTAAGCGATTCATTTATGGAGATGTTCAATGTGGTCATACAGCTTGGAGCTATCATGGCGGTAGTAGTACTGTATTTTCATAAGCTGAATCCATTTTCCCCTAAAAAGACAAAGAAGCAGAAGCTTCTAACTTGGCAGATGTGGATTAAAGTACTGATCGCCTCGGTTCCGGCGGGAATTGTGGGAATTTTATTTAACGATACCCTGGACCGCCTGTTTTATTGGTCTGTGCCAGTGGCGCTCATGCTGATTGTCTACGGCGTACTGTTCATTGTGATCGAAAAGCGAAATGAAGGTCGGCGCCCTGCGGTTACAAAGATATCAGAACTGTCGGTGCGGATGCTGCTGTGGATCGGAGTGTTCCAGATGCTGGCCCTGATACCAGGAACCTCCAGGTCAGGAGCGACTATTGTCGGAGCTCTGATCATAGGCGTGTCTAGAGAAGTGGCGGCAGAATTTACCTTCTTTTTAGCAATTCCCGCGATGTTCGGAGCAAGCCTGATCAAGCTGATCGGATTTGGCTTCAGCTTTACTGCGGCGGAATTGGGGTACCTGCTTCTTGGCTGTGTGGTATCTTTCGGACTTTCTATAGTGGCGATCCGGTTCCTGATGGGATATATCAAACAGCATGACTTTAAAGTATTTGGTTATTATCGAATTATATTGGGAGCACTTGTGCTGATTGCGGCGTTTGTGCAGTGGATCTTTTAAATA
>CABPCP010000066.1 GCA_902406105.1 uncultured Mordavella sp. | reverse complement strand
ATTTTTAAAAATCCCCCGGCCCCAATTTTAGCGCAGTGAAAACAATAGTTCATCGTAAGTTGGATATGGAAGGTAACTTCCTGGGATCAGAGCTTCCGCCTGGTCTACGGCGGCCCTCAGGGTGTTCATATCTTCCAATACTTTATCGTGATAATACCTGGCAGTCGTCAGTGCATCTTCGGTTCCTTCCGCCTTATCCGTACTTTTTTCCAGCCGTTTCAATGCGGTTAGGATTTCTTCTGAAGCGTGAGTGAGAGTAGTAATGAGGGTTTCCTCATAAGTGGATGGCAGAGAGGGAAGCAATTCCTTTTTGCGCAGCACCTCCTGGCTGATGTCGCTTACATAGGAGATCAGAGCCGGTGTGAAATCTTTTTTGACCATATCCTGAAGGGCTAGTGACTCGATATGGATGGTCTTTACATAGTTTTCCAGCAGGATTTCATATCGGGAATAAATCTCCTCTTTGCTGAATATGTGATGCCTGGTATATAGATCAATATTTTTTCCGTCAATGAAATGGGGCATGGCATCTGGCAGAGATACCAGGTTGTAAAGCCCTCTTTTTTCCGCCTCGTCTACCCACTCCTGAGTATAGCCGTTGCCATTGAACAGAATTCGTTTGTGATTTTGGATCAGCTTTTTGAGAAGGGCCTGGACTTCTTTTTTCAGGTCTTCTTTTGGCACGTCTTTCAGTTCTTCATAAATTTGTCTCAGCGCTTCTGCCACCGCGGTATTCAATACGATATTTGGCTCTGCCACAGAAAGGGAACTTCCCGGCATACGGAACTCAAATTTATTTCCGGTGAAGGCAAAGGGGGAAGTCCGGTTCCGGTCAGTGGTATCTTTAGCAAAATGAGGAAGGACATGGGCGCCGATCTCCATCAGTGTCTGACTCTCTTTCTCAAAGTCTGTCCCTTCTTCTACAGAGTGAAGGACTTTTGTCAGTTCATCACCAAGGAAGATAGAGACAATAGCAGGAGGCGCTTCATTTCCTCCAAGCCGGTGATCGTTTCCCGCGCTGGCCACAGAAATCCGCATAAGATCCGCATATTCATCTACCGCTTTGATCACGGCAAGCAGGAAGAGCAGAAACTGCTGGTTCTGTGCAGGGGTTTTCCCAGGATTCAAAAGGTTTTCGCCGGTATCTGTGATGAGAGACCAGTTATTGTGCTTGCCGCTTCCGTTGATCCCTTCAAAGGGTTTTTCGTGGAGAAGACAGGCAAAATGGTGTTTGTCCGCCACTTTCTTCATAATCTCCATGGTAAGCTGGTTATGATCCGCCGCTACATTTGCCGTACTGTAAACAGGCGCCAGCTCATGCTGGGAAGGGGCTACTTCGTTGTGCTTGGTCTTGGCGGGCACCCCTAGTTTCCAGAGCTCTTCATCCAGATCGTGCATGTAAGCGGATACTTTGGGCTTCAGAACGCCAAAGTAGTGATCCTCCATTTCCTGACCCTTGGGAGCGGGAGCGCCCAACAGCGTCCTCCCACAGAAAAGCAGATCCTTGCGCTTCTTATACAGATCTTTGTCGATCAAAAAATACTCTTGTTCGGAACCGATGGTAGTATCCACTCTGCTGACATCATCTCTTCCAAGAAGGTGGAGCACCCTTACTGCCGCTTCATTCAGGGCATCCATGGAACGAAGAAGAGGCGTTTTCTTGTCGAGCGCTTCGCCGCTGTAGGAACAAAAAGCGGTAGGGATGTACAAAGAGCCGTCCTTGATAAAGGCCGGAGAGGAAGGGTCCCACGCGGTATATCCCCTGGCTTCAAAGGTGGCCCGAAGTCCGCCGGAAGGAAAACTGGAGGCATCAGGTTCGCCTTTGATCAGCTCTTTCCCGGAGAATTCCATGATAACCTGGCCGTCCTGGTCAGGAGAAATGAAACTGTCGTGCTTCTCCGCGGTAAATCCGGTCATTGGCTGGAACCAGTGGGTAAAGTGGGTGGCCCCGTTTTCTACGGCCCATTCTTTCATGGCGGATGCTACCACATCGGCAACGTCCAGCTCCAGATGGGTGCCGTTTTGTATGGTTTTATGGAGAGCCTTGTAAATATCCTTGGGAAGCCGTTCCCGCATTACCTTATCATTAAAGACAAGACTTCCATATAATTCCGGTATCATTTTGGGTGTGTCACTCATAAAAGCAGCTCCTTTCTCAGCCCTATTTCTGGCAGCGTTATAATTCTTCATGGATATAGCAAAGAGATTCGATTCTGAAAATCAGCATCGAAAAAAGGCACTTTGGAAAATCCAAAGCGCCCTTGCTTTATGCCATGTAGTATACACCAAAATCAAAAAAAGTCAATCTGATTTTTGAAAAAAATTTCACAAATATTTCATTTGGGCCGGGGGATTTTTGAAAATCCCCCGGCCCAAATTGACAAATCTTTTGAAAAGGAGTATAAGAAATAGTGACAAAGAAGTCATTTAGCAACCTTAGGGAAAGGTTCTGGCTTTTTTGTCTTTTTTTATTTTTAAGCGGAGGAAGAACTATGAGCACAGATATTCAGACTATCATAGAAACAGGTGTAAAAGAGGAGTGCGGGGTATTCGGGATCTACGACAAAAGCGGCCAGGATGTAGCGGCCTCGATCTACTATGGCTTATGCTCGCTGCAGCATCGGGGGCAGGAGTCCTGCGGGATTGCAGTATCCGATACAAACGGACCTCAGGGGAATATTGCCTATCACAAGAATTTGGGGCTTGTCAGCGAAGTGTTTAAGGAAGAGACGCTGGAAAAGCTTCATGGAAATCTGGGGATCGGCCATGTACGGTACTCTACTACAGGAGCATCGGTGCGGGAGAACGCGCAGCCGCTGGTACTCAATTATATCAAAGGAACTCTGGCGCTGGCCCATAATGGGAATCTGGTAAATGCGGAAGAATTAAAAAAGGAGCTGGTCTATGGAGGGGCGGTCTTCCATACGACAACGGATTCTGAGATGATCGCTTACTATATCGCAAGAGAGCGGGTACACAGCAAAAGCGTGGAGGAGGCAGTCCTGCGTACGGCAAGGAAATTGAAAGGAGCATATGCGCTGGTAGTCACAAGTCCCAGGAAGCTGATCGCGGTCCGGGACCCATTTGGCCTGAAGCCTTTATGCATTGGGAAGCGGGAGGAGGCTTATGTGATTGCTTCGGAGAGCTGCGCGCTGTCTTCCGTAGGAGCGGAATTTATCCGGGATGTGGAGCCGGGAGAGGTGGTGACGATTACCCCGGAGGGGATTGATTCTAACAAAGAACTCCAGGCAGAACATGCGGACAAGGTTGGAGCATGCGCGCACTGCGTTTTTGAATACATTTATTTTGCCCGGCTGGACAGTGTGATCGATGGGATTAAAGTGTATGACGCCAGAATCCGGGCGGGAGAAATACTGGCCCAGACCTATCCCGTGGAGGCGGACCTGGTGACTGGAGTGCCGGAATCGGGAATCACGGCGGCCAGAGGATACGCGAAGAAATCGAAGATTCCCTTTGAACTGGCGTTTTATAAAAATAGTTACATTGGCCGGACCTTTATCAAACCCACCCAGAAAGAGCGGGAGTCCAGCGTTAAGCTGAAGCTGAATGTGTTAAGCTCCGTGGTCCGTGGAAAGCGGATCGTTCTGGTGGATGATTCTATCGTACGAGGTACCACCATGGCGAATTTGATCCGGATGCTGAAACAGGCGGGGGCCCTGGAAGTCCATGTGCGGATCAGCGCGCCGCCATTTCTTTATCCCTGTTATTATGGGACAGATGTACCCTCCAATGAATTGCTGATCGCATCCGACCATACAGAAGAAGAAATCCGGAAACTAGTAGGCGCCGATTCCCTTGGGTATCTAAAGATAGACGGACTTCAGAAGATGGTAGGAGACCTGGAGATCTGTAAAGCATGCTTTGACAGTCAGTATCCTTGTCGGTAGAAGATGAAAAAGGGACAGGGTATTTTTAGTTGGGGCCGGGGGATTTTTAAAAATCCCCCGGCCCCAATTAGAAATGATTGACAAATTCCCAAGAAAGGAGTATAAAAAATAGTAAGCACCCACAGCTGAGGGTGAAAACAGAACAGAGATCAGAAAATGACAAGGAAGTCATGAAAGACCAGAGATAGGACGGTCTTTCGCTTCTTTGTCTTTTTTTATTTCCATGGCTGGGATAGAAAAAGGGAAAGGGTGAGGCATATGATCGGAAATCAAGGACTGTATTGTCCTATGCTTGAGCATGAAAACTGTGGCGTTGGAGCGGTTGTGAATCTGAACGGGGAAAAAAGCCACAAGGTAGTCAGCCAAGCGCTGGAAATTGTGGAAAATTTGGAACACCGAGCTGGGAAAGACGCGGAAGGAAAGACGGGAGACGGCGTGGGAATCCTTTTGCAAATCTCCGACACTTTTTTTCAAAAGGCATGTAAGAAGGAAGGAATTACCATCGGCAGTGAAGGGGAATATGGAATCGGGATGTTTTTCCTGCCCCAGAATGAGCTGAAGAAAAATGAATCCCGCAAGATGTTTGAAACGATTGTCAAAGGGGAAGGATTAGAGTTCCTGGGATGGAGGAAAGTGCCTACGAAACCGGAGGTACTGGGAAGCAAGGCGAAAGCCTGTATGCCGGACATCCAGCAGGCGTTTATCGCAAAGCCCAAAGACACCGAGGCGGGATTGGATTTTGACCGGCGTCTTTATATAGTCCGCAGAGAGTTTGAACAGAGCAGCGCCGGAACTTATGTGGTCTCGCTGTCCAGCAGGACTATCGTTTATAAAGGGATGTTCCTGGTGGGACAGCTTCGGACTTTCTATCAAGATCTGCAGAGCGCAGATTACACGTCAGCCATTGCCATGGTCCATTCCCGCTTCAGCACCAATACAGAACCGAGCTGGGAAAGGGCCCACCCGAACCGCTTGATCGTGCACAACGGAGAGATCAATACGATCCAGGGGAACGCAGACAAAATGCTGGCCAGGGAGGAAAATATGTCATCGCCTTATTTTGAAGGGAAATTTTCCAAGATTCTTCCGGTGGCTGAGCGGGACGGATCGGATTCCGCTATGCTGGACAACGCTTTAGAGTTTCTGATGATGAATGGAATGGATCTGCCTCTGGCGGTAATGGTAACGATTCCGGAGCCTTGGGCCAATAACGATACTATTTCCCAGGAAGAAAAAGACTTTCACCAGTATTACGCGACCATGATGGAGCCCTGGGACGGGCCGGCCTCTATCTTGTTTAGTGACGGGGAGATTATGGGAGCGGTATTGGACCGGAATGGCCTGCGCCCTTCCCGCTATTATCTGACCAAGGACAATTGGCTTTATTTGTCTTCTGAGACAGGCGCGTTGGAAGGGATCCGGGAGGAAGATATCCAAGAAAAAGGCAGGATCCATCCGGGCAAACTGCTGGTGGCGGATACAGTGAACCATCGGCTGGAGCGCGATGCGGAACTGAAGGAATATTATGCCAAGAAGCAGCCTTATGGAGAGTGGCTGGATCAGCATATGATCGAACTGAAAGACTTGAAGATTCCCAACCAGAAGGTGGAGCAATATACCGATGAGACCTGTGCCAGACTGCGGAAATCTTTTGGGTATGCTTATGAAGAATATCATGATTCCATCTATGGAATGGCGTTAAATGGTTCCGAGGGTATCACGGCTATGGGAGTGGACACTCCTTTGGCAGCCCTTTCGAAAGAACATCAACCGCTGTTTTATTATTTTAAACAGCGGTTTGCTCAAGTGACAAATCCGCCGATTGACGCGGTGCGGGAAGAGATTGTTACCAATACCAGCGTATATATCGGAAAAGAGGGAAATCTGCTGGAGGAGCGGCCGGAGAACTGTCAGGTATTAAAAGTGGTCAATCCCATCCTTTCTGATACAGACCTTCTGAAGATCAAGGCCATGGATGTGCCGGGGTTTTCTGTTGCTGAAGTCCCTATCATCTGCTATAAGAATACGCCTTTTGACAAGGCGCTGGAGCGGATCTTCCTGGAAGTTGATAAAGCCTACAAAGAAGGGGCGACGATCGTGATCCTAACGGACAGGGGCGTGGATGAGACCCATGTAGCCATCCCTTCTCTGTTGGCGGTTTCCGCAGTCCATCACTACCTGGTGCGAACCAAGAAGAGTACTTCGCTGTCCTTGATCCTGGAATCAGGGGAACCAAGGGAAGTGCACCATTTCGCTACTCTCCTGGGTTACGGCGCCTGCGCGGTCAATCCTTATCTGGCCCATGAGACTATTCGGGAAATGATCGAGAAAGGACTCTTAGAAAAGGATTATTACGCGGCTGTCCAGGATTATGACCATGCGGTACTTAGCGGTATCGTTAAGATCGCTTCCAAAATGGGAATCTCTACAATCCAATCCTACCAGGGAGCACAGATTTTCGAGGCCATCGGAATTTCTCAGAAAGTGATCGACGAATATTTCACCAATACCATCAGTCGGGTAGGAGGCATCACCATGGAAGATATCCAGGAGGATGTAGAGAAACTGCATCGGACGGCCTTTGATCCGCTGGGGCTTAAGACAGATTTGTCGCTGGAGAGCGTGGGACGCCATAATTTCCGCAGCCAGGGTGAGCATCACCGCTATAACCCGCAGACCATCCACCTGCTGCAGCAGTCGGTGTGGAACAATGATTATCAGACGTTCAAACAGTACACCAGCCTGGTGGATCAGGAAGAGACAGGATACTTAAGGAGCCTTTTGGAATTTGAGTATCCGGAAGAAGGGATTCCGCTGTCGGAGGTAGAGAGCGTGGATTCCATTGTCCGGCGGTTCAAGACTGGAGCCATGTCCTACGGCTCTATTTCCCAGGAGGCCCATGAAACGCTGGCGTTGGCCATGAATTCCATCCATGGGAAATCCAACAGCGGCGAGGGAGGCGAATCGCCGGAGCGGCTGGAGTCTAAAGGGACGAAAGAAAATCGCTGCTCTGCTATCAAACAAGTGGCCAGCGGCCGTTTTGGCGTGACCAGCCGGTATCTGGTCAGCGCGGATGAAATCCAGATCAAGATGGCCCAGGGGGCGAAACCAGGAGAAGGGGGGCATCTGCCGGGAAAGAAGGTTTATCCCTGGATCGCAAAGACCCGGTATTCCACGCCGGGCGTCAGTCTGATCTCGCCGCCTCCTCACCATGACATATACTCCATTGAGGACCTGGCTCAGCTTATTTACGATCTGAAAAACGCCAACAAAGACGCCAGAATCTCTGTGAAGCTGGTATCCGAGGCGGGGGTGGGGACCATCGCCTCAGGCGTGGCAAAGGCCGGGGCTCAGGTAGTACTGATCTCCGGTTATGACGGCGGAACGGGAGCGGCGCCGGGAAGCTCCATCCACAATGCGGGGCTCCCCTGGGAGCTGGGACTTGCGGAAACCCACCAGACCTTGCTGAAGAACGGATTGCGGGGGAGAGTACGGGTGGAGACGGACGGCAAGCTGATGAGCGGCCGGGACGTGGCCATCGCGGCTATGCTGGGAGCGGAAGAGTTTGGATTTGCCACGGCTCCGTTGGTAGCCATCGGCTGCGTGATGATGCGGGTATGCAACAAAGACACCTGTCCGATGGGGGTCGCCACCCAAAATCCAAAGCTGCGCAGATGCTTCAAGGGAAAGCCGGAGTATGTGGTACATTTTATGAAATTTATTGCCCAGGAACTGCGGGAATACATGGCGCGCTTAGGAGTGCGCACGGTAGATGAGCTGGTGGGAAGGAGCGAATTCCTGAAACCCAGAAGAGCGATGGAAAATCCGAGAGGCGGCCGGATTGATCTGAGCGCGGTGCTGAACCATCCGTATACGGCGGAAAATAATGTTCAAGGGACTTACGACTTCGAACTGGAGAAGACGCTGGATGAAAAGGTTCTGGTAAAGAAGCTTGGGAAAAAACTGGAAACAGGAGAGCCAGGGGAAGTGGATGTCCAGGTAAAGAATGTAAACAGAGCCTTCGGTACGATCTTCGGGTCGGAGATCACCCGGAGGTATCCGGAAGGGCTGGCGGATGATACTTACTGTATCCACTGCCGGGGAACGGGGGGCCAGAGTTTTGGCGCGTTTATCCCGAAAGGGCTGACCATTGAGCTAAGAGGCGACAGCAACGATTACTTTGGGAAAGGACTTTCCGGAGGACAGTTGATCATTGCGCCGCCAAAAGAGGCGGCTTATCCGGCAGAAGAAAATATGATCATTGGAAATGTGGCTTTTTACGGAGCCACTTCCGGGAAAGCATTTATCAACGGAATGGCGGGAGAACGGTTCTGTGTTCGAAATTCAGGAGCCCAGGTAGTGGTTGAAGGAGTAGGAGATCACGGCTGTGAATATATGACTGGCGGGAAAGCAGTGATCCTTGGGCCTACGGGAAAGAATTTTGCCGCGGGAATGAGCGGAGGAATCGCTTATGTGCTGGATGAGAAGAACGCGCTGTACCGGAACATCAACAAGGAAATGGTGTCCATGGAAGAAGTCAGCCAGAAGGCGGACAAAAAAGAGCTGAAAAACCTGATCCGGCAGCATGTAGAGAAGACAGGATCCCCAAAAGGCCAAAAGATTTTGGAAGATTTTGATACTTACCTTCCTAAGTTTAAGAAGATCATACCGGATGATTATAAGAAGATCCTGAAATTAAGTCTGCATTATGAAGAATTGGGAATGGATCCGCAGCAGGCACAGGTGGAAGCCTTCTATGAAAGCACGGGTCAGAAACGGACAGGAGGGAACTAGGAAATGGGAAAAGCGACAGGATTTTTAGAATATGAGCGAAAAACAGGGCCTGTGCGGGAACCGGAAGAAAGAATCCGGGATTTCCATGAATTCCATGAAAGCCTGCCTCCAAAGGAACAGCAGGTCCAGGGGGCAAGATGTATGGAGTGCGGGGTTCCGTTCTGCCAGTTTGGCAATATGCTGGCCGGAATGGCTTCCGGCTGTCCTCTGCATAATCTGGTGCCAGAGTTTAATGATCTGGTGTATCGGGATAATCTGGAGGGCGCTTATCAGCGGCTGCAGAAGACCAATTGTTTCCCGGAATTTACCTCACGGGTATGTCCCGCTTTGTGTGAGGCGGCGTGTACCTGCAACGTAAATACAGAGCCGGTTTCCACCAAAGAAAATGAGCGGGCGATCATTGAGTACGCCTTTGCCCATGATCTGGTAAGGGTTGGTCCGCCAAAGGCGCGTACAGGCTACCGCGTGGCTGTGGTAGGGAGCGGACCTTCCGGTTTGGCGGCGGCGTTTCAGCTAAACAGGCGGGGACACGAAGTGACGGTGTTCGAGCGCAGCGACCGCGTGGGAGGACTTTTGATGTATGGAATCCCCAATATGAAGCTGGAGAAATGGGTGATCGCGCGGCGGCGGAAGCTGATGGAAGAAGAAGGAGTCACATTTGTCACAGGCGTAGAGATCGGGAAAGATAAGAAAGCAAAAGACCTTCTCAAGGAATACGACAGGGTGATCCTGGCCTGTGGAGCGGCTAAGGCAAAGGATATTCAGGCGCCGGGGAGGGAACTTAAAGGAATCCGATTTGCTGTGGATTTTCTCTCAGAAGTGACCAAGACCCTGCTGGATTCAGATTTTCAGAGTGTGCCTTATTCCCTGGCAAAGGGGAAACATGTGATCGTCATTGGAGGCGGAGATACGGGAAACGACTGCGTGGGAACGGCTATCCGTTTGGGAGCCAAATCTGTGACACAGTTAGAAATGATGCCAAAGCCTTCAAAAATGCGGACAGAATCAAATCCTTGGCCGGAGTGGCCAAGAGTCTTAAAGACCGATTACGGCCAGGAGGAATCAATCGCGGTATTTGGCCGAGATCCACGGATCTACCAGACCACCGTCCGGGAATTCATTGGAAATGAAAAGGGACAGCTCTGTAAGATCCGCACCGTAGGGCTGGAAGCAAAGAAAAACGAGAAGACAGGGCGGCTGGACATGGTCCCGGTGCCGGGAAGCGAGAAAGAAATCCCGGCCGACCTTGTCCTGATCGCCGCCGGATTTGCCGGAGCTCAGGACGAGATCCTGAAAGCCTTTCAGGTGGAGAAGACCAGCAGAGGCACCGTGGCAGAGAAACAATATGAAACCTCCGTGCAGAGAGTATTCGCCGCTGGAGATATGCGAAGAGGACAATCCTTGGTAGTATGGGCCATTCATGAAGGGCGGGAAGTCGCGAAGGCGGTAGATGCTTCTCTTATGGGATATAGTAATCTGTCATAGACCAACCGATGGAAAAGTCAAAAAGGGACAGGGCATTTTCAATCGGGGCCGGGGGGATTTTTAAAAATCCCCCGGCCCCAACGAAAAATGTTATAATAAAAGAAAATCCTTAAAATAATGGAGGGTAAAAAATGGCGAAGTTTACAGAGCGGGAGATCCTGGAAATGATCGAGGATGAGGACGTTAAGTTTATCAGGCTTCAGTTTGTAGATTTATTTGGAATGTTGAAAAACATTGCGGTGACTGCCGGACAGATGGAGAAAGCGCTTGCGGGACGCTGCCGGGTGGAAGGCTTCCACATTACAGGGATGAATGAATTGGGACACAGACAGATTTTTTTGAAACCGGATCTGGATACCTTTGCGATTCTTCCTTGGCGGCCCCAACAGGGAAAGGTGGCGAGGTTTCTATGCGACTTGACGGACCGTCAGGGAAATCTTTTGGAAGAAAGTCCTCGCTGTATTCTGCGGCGGGTGCTGGAGGAAGCAAAGAAAGAGGGATACCATATTGACCTTTATCCGGAATGTGAATTCTTCTTGTTCCAGACGGACGAAGAGGGCAGGCCGACGACAGAGACGGGAGAAATGGCCGGATACCTGGATGTGGCGCCGTTAGATGGAGGAGAGAACGCCCGCCGGGATATGATTTTGACCTTGGAAGAAATGGGCTTTGAGATCAAATCTTCTCATCATGAAAACGCGCCGGCCCAGCACGAGGTGGATTTCAAACCATCCCGTGGAGTCAAGGTGGCGGATCAGGTGGTGACCTTCCGCTCTACCGTCAGAACAGTTGCCCAAAGACACGGTCTGCATGCTACCTTCATGCCGAAACCGAGAACGGACCTTCCAGGATCTGCCATGTCTTTGAATATTGCTGTTTTCCGGGATGGGAAAAATATTTTCACCGATCCAGCCGCGGCGGATGGAATGAGCCGGGAAGCGCATGGGTTTATTGCCGGGCTTCTGGAACATATGAATGGGATCACGGCGATTTCTAATCCGGTAGTCAACTCTTACAAAAGGATGAAAGCCCGGTTCTACGCGCCTACGGAACGTTTCTGGTCCAAGGAAGACTATCACGCGCCGATCCTGGTGACAGAAGGGGAAAACCGGGAGATCTGCGTAGAATGGAAACTGCCGGATGGAGCGGCAAACCCGTATCTGACGATTGCCGCGGCAGTGGCCGCAGGCATGGATGGAATGAGACAGGACAAAGAACTTCCGCCAGTAGAAGAAAAAGCGGGAGCTCTGCCAGGTACCTTGAAGGAAGCGGTTGCTGCTTTCGCGGAGGATGCTTTTTTAAGAACCACAGTGGGCGAGGGATATGCATCGATGTATATTAAGGAGAAGCAGAAAGAATGGGAACGTTATGCCAAAGAAGTGACAGATTGGGAAATGAGGGAATATCTTCATAAATTCTAAGACGATCCAGACAGGAGATATCTATGTGAGGCAGCAGACAGTGGAGGGAGACAGATGGGAAGCATTATTCTTGCGTTTGCGAAAGCGGAGGAAGCCAGAAAAATTAAAGAGATACTTCTTCGCTATGGATACAGCGACGCCAGGATCGTCAGTACGGCTTCCGCGGCTCTCCAAGAAGCTGGACGTCTCTCCCATGGGATTGTGATCACAAAGGTACGTCTGCCGGATATGTATTATACAGACCTGGTAAATTGTCTGCCCCGTTTTTTTGAGGTCCTTCTCCTAGATACCAGGCAGAATGTCAGCAGCCGCAGGGAAGAAGGTCTGGTAGCGGTTACCATGCCTTTGAAAGCGGCAGAATTTATCGACACCGTCCGAATGATGCTGGAAAATCTGGATCAGAGGCTGGGCGGAAAGAAGGCGAAACGTCCCAAGAGGACAGAGCGGGAAGAAAATTATATCAAGAACGCCAAGTATGTGTTGATGGAACGCAACCATATGACAGAGGAAGAGGCGTTCCGCTATATCCAGAAAAGCAGTATGGATTCTGGGCGGAATATGGTAGAGACCGCCCAGATGATCCTGACATTGATCTATAATGAGCTGTAGCGGCTGTCTGCCAAAAGGCAGAGGACGATCAGCGCGGCGCCGGTCAATCCCAGGCCATTCAGAGTCTCTCCCAGAAGAAAATAAGCTACCAGGGATGTCAGGATGGGCTGGGTGCATTGGAGCATAGAAACGGTGGAGGCATTGAGATGCGCCACCGCTTTATTTTGCAGAAGATAGGCGGCAATGGTGCAGACAGCCGCAAGGTAGAGTACCACCAGCCAGGCTTCCGGTTCCACAGACGGAAGCGTGGAGACATCGTCAAACAGCAGGGCGCCCGCCAGGCTTAAGGCCATAGTAACGCCAATCTGAAGCCCGGTGACGGATAATACATCCATCTGTGCAAGGGCCTTCTCGCCAAAGACCAGAACGCCGGCCAGGCAGAGAGCGTCCAGAAGAGCCAAAGCCTCCCCCGGCCCAAAAGAAAAGGTTCCTGTATTGCAGCACAGGAAAAACAGCCCCAGGATGGTGATAAGCTGGAGGGGGGGAGACGTTTGTAGGAATAGGGCCTGTGAAAGACAAGAGAAAAAAGGATCGGAGCAAACAGTACCGGGCGGCCAGCAGCCACAGCGGTGAAATGCTGTGATAAGCTACCTTAGTCAAAGGATTTCCGATGCCGTAGACCAGACTCTGGATCAGGATAAATGAGATATAGAGGATTTTTTTCTCCGAGCTGTTTGCTTTCTTCATAAACATTCCCTTTCTCTCCGCGGACAGAGGAAACAGGTTTCTGTGATCATCTAAGCCGTTCCAAAAGCGCTGGGATCTGGTTCAGAGACCGGATCTCAAAATCCGGCCGGATGTCTGCGAGATTCTCTGTGCCGCTGGGATTAAACCAGATCGTCCGGATGCCGGCATTGATGCCGCCTTTTATATCAGAAGTCAGGCTGTCTCCGATGATGACAGCCTCTCCTTTCTGAAAATTCGGAATCCGGGAGAAGCAGGCGTCAAAATAAGCGCTGCTGGGCTTGTCCGCGCCCATTTCCTCAGAAATGAAAACAGCTTCAAAATACCGCTCGATGCCGGCGCTCTTAAGCCGGCTTTTCTGCACGCTGGCCGTGCCGTTGGTGACAAGGAAGAGCAAATAGTTTCCATATAATGTCTCCAGCAGTTCCGGCGCTCCTTCTATAAAATAGTGTCCGATGCCAAGCTGGGTCTCGTAGATTTTTGCGGCTCTGGCGGCGGAACAGTCAACATGAAGCTCCTCAAACAAAAGCTGATAACGGCGCAGTTTTACTTCTCTGCGGGTCAGTTTCCCAAGTTCTAAGAGTTTCCACTGTTCCAGGTTTAATTCGCTGTAACGCTTAACCACCGCGGGGGTTGGATCGATTCCAAGCTCCCGTAGAGTGTAGCTTACGGCACGGGATTCCGCCTTATCAAAATTAAATAAAGTGTTGTCCAGATCGAATAAAACGTTGCGGATCATGCTGGTTCCTTCTTTCTTTATAGAGAATAATCGTTTGAAAGCCGCGCATCAGCTCCGCGGCTTGGATGTGAAGGCTTTTGTTGGCGGATTAGGGATTGCAGTTCCCGCAGGGGGAGTATCCCCGTTCCAACAGTTCTTCGCGGGTCCCTGTATAGTTTTCTTTATTCCGTGCTTTGATATCAGGAACGCTGGAGCAATCGGGAAGGTGGAATTTCTGAGTGTTTTTGTTCAAAATGTAAGTGTCTCCTTTGGCAGTCTGGCTGTCGGAGGTGGAATCTTCAGAATCGGTATCGCCAGCCGCCGCGCTGCCGGAAGCGGGAGTGGTCTGAGGATCTCCAGCAGGATTCCCCTCTTCGCTGCTGCCGTTAGAGTAGTCAATGACTACCCCTTTTTGTACATTGTAGACATAGACATTAAATGAAACGCCCTCTCCCTCGTCTTCCACGGATTCGGCCTCCATCTGAACACCGCAGGCAACCAGATTATCTCCTTCAAAAATAGGCGTGACTCGATAGAGGACATGATTATCCGTTTTGTGGATATACTCGGCCACCTGATTTTCAAAAGGAAGCATACCGTCTACATTCATGGAACGGGTCCCGGTGATGAGATTCTTTGGATTGGCATTTTCGGCAGTCAGCTGAAATCCGATGAGATGGCAGCGGTTGTAGAGATAATTGCCGTCAACGCCAGCGTATTTTACAGTGTGCCAGCCGGAGGGCTTGATCTGTCCAATGGCTTCCCGGTCTTCCGTGGGCATCAAATCTTCTCCAATGCAGGCCTGGGCAGTTCCGCAGCGTCCCAGATCATCCAGTTCACTGTAAAATTCGTAAGAGTCAGGCTCCAATTCCTCATCGGTAAAATCTGGTTGGTTGTTATTGATTTCCACGTAAGGTTCCCCCTGGTAGGCCGGGATCTGTTCAAGAGATTCGGCGCTGGGAGAGGAAGGAATCGCCGCTTCTTCCCTGAAAGAATCACAGCCGGATGGAAGGAGCAGAGCAAAAAGGAGAAGTCCGAGAGGGATATATTTTTTGAAAAATTTTTTAAAAGCCGTCATGCTGAATCCTCCGTATCAACAATAGGGATCCGATCATCCCTTCATTCCAATAAACATCCCAAGCACATACGGGATCAGCCAAATGGCCCAGACCATAATGCTGAATTTGTGGAACGTTTGTTTTGCGTGTTCTTTTTTGGCGATCAGGATGACAGTAGCCCAGACTGCGTGAAATGCCATCAGCAGAAGGGCGATCAGTCCAGTGATCCCATGCAGGTTGAAGTGAAAACCATCCCCCGCGATCCGGCCCATAACGGTTGTTCCGGTCGTATCAAAGAGAAATCCGATCCAAAAGACCAGGGCATGCCATTTAAGAAGGGTGCCTCTGCGGCGTTCGGAGAAAACGCCGATGGTATAAAAGGTAAGAGCCAGCGTCATACAAATGATCGCGGCGATCAGCAAAGCAGACATAATTGTTCTTTTCCTCCAATTTTTTAATTCGTATGCACAATCATTATTTACAAACATTTCATGATATTCTACCGTATCTTGCGGGAAACGTCAATTAAAGCAGAAATTTTCTTTTACCCCCCTTGACATAGGTGTTATAATACAAATGTAGCAAGATAACCTACTTAACGACCTGCCTGTTTGAGATTCGATTTTGGAACATTCAAATGTGAAGGCTGCTAAGTGATCAGATTTTTGGAGGAAGAGACAAATGGATACTTTAAAAGCTGAAAAACGGAGCATGGACATCAAGGCAAAGAAATTAAGAAGGGAAGGGTTTGTCACCGGCAATGTATTCGGGAGAGACATGGAAGGATCGATCCCGGTCAAGATGGAGAAGCCGGCAGTTGAGCGTCTGCTGAAGACCAGCGGCAAAGGAAGCCAGATCATGCTGGATATCGAAGGGCAGACTATGAATGTGCTGATCAAAGAAGTGGATTTTAACACAATGAAAGGGCGCGTAGATGAAATTGATTTTCAAGCCCTGGTAAGCAACGAGAAAGTACACTCTGTGGCTGAGATCATCCTGCTGAACCACGAGAAAGTCAATACCGGGCTGGTGGAGCAGCTCTTGCATGAAGTCGCGTACAAAGCTTATCCGTCAGCATTGGTAGACAAAGTGAAAGTCGATGTGGGAGATATGAAACTGGGTGACACGATCAAGGTTGGCGATCTTGCGATTGCCTCCAATCCAGATATAGACCTAACGACAGATCCAGAGACGGCGGTCGTGACGGTAACAGAGATCCGGGCTGCGGCAGCGGAAGAGGCGGAAGGAGAAGAGACAGCAGAGTAAATAGAATTTATCAATCGGGGCCGGGGGATTTTTAAAAATCCCCC
>CABPCP010000065.1 GCA_902406105.1 uncultured Mordavella sp. | reverse complement strand
GCTTCTCCGCAATGCTTTGTCTGCTCGTCAACTCGGAATTCTATAGCCTGCGCCACAATAGAACCTGTGATATCCGAACCGCCCCTGGAAAATGTCTTGATCTTTCCGTCCGGCATGGACCCATAGAAGCCTGGGATCACCGCCCGTTCCGCCTGTGCCAGGCGTGCGGAAAGAACTTTCTGGGTCTTCTCTCCGTCAAAATTTCCCTTGTCGTCAAACAAGATCACTTCTGCCGCGTCGATAAATTCATAGCCCAGATATTCAGCCATGATCCGTCCGTTTAAATATTCTCCTCTGGAGGCCGCGTAATCCCGTCCCACCTTTTTTGTGAAATTTTCCCGAATGCTATGGAATTCTTCTTCCAGAGACAGCGCAAGCCCAAGTTCCTGGATGATAGAATCGTACCGTTTACGGATCTGTCCAAGAAGCAGCTCAAAACTTTCCTGGGTATCCTCTTCTTCCAGAAGCGCCTGTCCGTAGCAGGTATACAGCATGTCTGTTACTTTCGTATCTTCAGGGGTCCGTTTCCCCGGCGCGGAGGGAACCACATATCTTCTGGTCTCATCCTTCCTTATGATCCTGCCGGCTTTCTGAAACTGCCGGCCGTCCGCCAGAGAGCTTCCGCCAAATTTCACAACCTTTATCATATTTTTGTATTCCTTCAAAGTCACTTACTCCTATCCTTTTCGTTCTCTTATCCCTACTCTATCTTACCTCATTTTAGCAGGAACTGCAACGGGATATCCTGGGTGAACAAGATTCCTCGGATTCCCTCCCGGCAGGCCGCGTCTACATTTTCCTTCCTGTCATCGAAAAAAACCGCCTTCTTAGGATCGATCCCGTAACGCTCCAAAAGGACCCGATAGATCCTGGGATCTGGTTTCATACACTGCTCCTGCCAGGAGAAGACACCTCCGTCAAAAAGCTCCAGAAAAGAAAGCTGTTCTTTTGACTGCCGGTACATTTCTTCCGAATAGTTAGAAAGGAAATACAGTTTCATTCCCTGCTCTTTCAGCGTTTCGATCCAAGGACGGGTAAAGGTATAGGGAACGATAGAAGCTCCAAATCCTCCAAACACTTCCCGGATTTCCTTCTCATATTCCGGGGCGTTTTCCAGGAAAAGTTCCAGCCACTGTTCGGTGGTCACAAGGCCAGAGTCCCCAGCGTCCCAGTCCGGATTTTTGAACATCGCTTCCGCCACAGCCTCCCTGGTCTTCTCATCATAGGAAAAGGTATCTAAGTAAGATTCCCAGGCAAAATCAATCAGCACATTGCCAATATCAAAGATAATCACTTCCGTTCCGGCCAGATCAATTCTGTCACCCAGGATCTCCCTGCCAAAAGCTTCCAGCGGTTCCAGTTCTCCCGCATCGTTCTTCGCGTAAAGATCTGTCCTGTGATAATGGAACGGCGCCTTCTCAATTCCCATAAACTTCAAAAAGGTCTCCATCAAAAGATCCGGCTTTAAATTCGCTTCGCTTCCCGCCGCCAAAAGAAGGCAGAGTCTGTCTTCTTTCACTTCCATCTGATGGATCATGGGGCGGATATCCACTTCTTTCTCATTTCGTTTGGTTTTCTTCCACACCAGAATCTCTTTTTCACTAAGAAATGCTTTCGCTTTCTCTTTCCACGCTTCCGGAATGGGAAGCGTCTCTTCCATAGACTTGGCGGACTTTAAGAGGCGGACTTCATATCCAGCGGCAGCAGTTACGGTCATTCCGCTCTTTTTCTTGTCCTCTGGAATCTCCAGAAAACTTAACACGTCTATGCCTTCCACCATAACCTGGTTCAGCCGTTCCACAGCCTGCTGGGAAGAAATATGCCCGGCAAGCTCAATATCCAGATATTCCCCGTCGCTGGTAAGCCCTACCCCTAAGGGCTGGGCAAAGGACATGATCATATGAGGACTGTAGCCGCCCGTGAACGCAATGGGGATTCCCGCCCTCCGCATGGCTTTCTGAAAATATCTCATCACATCCAGATGTCCGATGAACCGCATGATGCCATATTTACGAAATTTAATTCTTGCTTTCAACACAGACACCTCCCCGATATCTTGCCGCGCCGCAGCCGAAACATCTCTCCCGGCAGTTGGGAGTCACCTCTCCCTCCATAGCGCGCTTCCACTCTCTCTTTAAGAACTCTTTTGTCACACCGATATCAATAAAATCCCAGGGGAAGATTTCGTCCAGGGAACGCTCCCGCTGGTTATAGAACTCAATCGCCAGCCCCTCTTCCCGGAAGGATTCCATCCATTTCTCATTGTCAAACATTTCGTTCCAGGCGTCGTAGAGACAGCCCTTCCGGTAGGCCCTTTCGATCACCCGGCTGATGCTGCGGTCTCCTCTGGCGAAAACACCTTCTAACACCGTTACTTCCGCATCATGCCACTGGTAACGCAGGCTCTTGCGGTTTAGCTGCTGGCCAAATCCCCGCTTTACGATGGCCGCTCTGGAAATATACTCTTCGTTGGTATACATCTTCGCCCACTGGAAAGGCGTAAACGGCTTAGGAATGAAGAAGGAACTGCTGGCCGTGATCTGGCATTTCCCATTCCTCTCATCCTTGGGGATCTCATAATATTTCCGCGCGATCCGGTCGGCCAGCGCCGGAATTTCCAGCATGTCCTCTTCCGTCTCCGTAGGAAGTCCCAGCATAAAGTAAAGCTTCACCTTATTCCAGCCTCCGGCAAAAGCCTGAGAAGCTCCCTCCAGGATCTCTTCTTCTGTCAGCCCTTTGTTGATCACATTGCGCAGTCTCTGAGATCCGGCCTCCGGCGCAAAAGTCAGGCTGCTTTTGCGGATATCCTGGACTTTCTCCATCACATCCAAGGAGAACGCATCGATCCGGAGAGAAGGAAGGGAAATATTGATCCCTTTCTCCTTGAATTCATCGATCAGGAAATTCACCAGTTCTTTCAACTGGCTGTAATCGCTGGAACTTAAGGAACTTAAGGAAATCTCTTCGTGGCCCGTGTTCTCCAGCATCTGGCGGGCATACTCTTTTAACATCTCCAGGTTCCGTTCCCTGGTAGGACGGTACAACATTCCCGCCTGGCAGAACCGGCATCCCCGGATACATCCCCGCTGGATCTCCAGCACCACCCTATCCTGGGTCACCTTGATAAAAGGAACAACCGGCGCTTTGGGATAACAGGTGTCCGTCACGTCTAAAACCATCTGTTTTTGGATCTTTTCTTTAGCATTTGGGTTGATCGGCCAAAAAGAGGCAATGGTCCCATCCTCTTTGTATGCTACTTCATAGAAAGAAGGCACATAGATTCCTTCGATCTGAGCTGCTTTTTCTAAGTAGTCCTTTCTGGAACCACCATTCTTTTTCGTCTCTTTATAAGCATCTAAAAGATCATCGTAGACCGTCTCGCCCTCCCCGATATAAAAGAGATCAAAAAACGGAGCCAGCGGTTCTGGATTATAGGTGCACGGTCCCCCGCCGATCACGATCGGATCATCCCAGGTGCGGTCCGCCGCGTGCAGAGGGATTCCAGCCAGATCCAGGATCTGAAGAATATTGGTGTAGCACATCTCATACTGAATAGTGATCCCCAGGAAATCAAACTCTCGGATGGAATCCTGGGATTCCAGCGCAAACAGCGGGATATTCTCCTCCCGCATGATCTTGTCCAGATCCGTCCATGGGGAATAGACTCTCTCACACCAGACGTCCTCCCTGCGGTTGAACATATCATAGAGGATCTGGATTCCCAGGTGGGACATACCGATCTCATACACATCCGGAAAACACATGGCAAACCGGATATCCACCTGTTCCTTGTCCTTCATTACTGAATTGACCTCGCCTCCAATGTAGCGGGCCGGCTTCTCGATCTTCATTAAAACCTCATCATTCAGGGCTAATCTACGCATTGATCTACTCTCTTTTCTATCTTGTTTGGTTCCTTTGTAATAGAGGAAAATTCATTGTTTAAACTCGCATAAGTATACACCATTTTTGTCGATTTTACAAATCTTTTCGTAGGGACTCCGGCATAAATTGTTTGGCTCATCACCTTGACGTACAAAATATTGTACGCTATAATTTAAGTACAAAATATTGTACGTTTGGAGGCGATGACATGTTAGCTGTTAATTATACTATGCTTCGTGAAAACATGAAAAGCTGTATGGATAAAGTAACGGATGATTATGAGACCATGATCGTGACCAGGAAAAACAACAAAAATGTAGTCATGATCTCAGAGGAAGCCTACAATAATATGATGGAAAATCTCCATCTTGTAGAAAATAAAACGAACTACGACTGGTTGATGGAATCAAAGAAGCAATTGACCGAGGGCCATTTTGCTGTCCATGATCTGGATGAGGGTTCCTCCGATGAATAAGGTATTTACCGATAACGGTTGGAAAGACTATGTATACTGGCAAACAGAAGATCGTAAAACACTTCGCAAAATTAATAAATTACTGGATGATATATCAAGAAATGGAAACGAAGGGATTGGAAAGCCGGAACCGCTGGTGGGAAATTTGTCAGGGTTCTGGAGCCGCAGGATCAATGAAACGGACAGATTGGTATACCGGATTGACAATGAAAACATTTATATTTTGTCCTGCAGGTACCATTATCAATAACAATCTCTATTAGAAAAAGGCGGGAAATCCCGCCTTTTTCTAATATTTTTTACAGATTCTGCCATACCTCCGCCACATCCAAGTCCGTAGTGATCTCTTCTGTGATCTGTGTGCTGTCCGCTTCCAGGATCTTTCCGCCTTGCTGATCCATAGCAACAAAAGCCGCAAACAAAAGGAAGCACAACAGCGCCCGAAGTCCAAAAGTTCCCGGCATCTCTTCCTGGTCCTCTTCTCTTTTGTACAGCTTTCCATAGGCTGCCCGGTATCTGGGATGGACCGCCGGAGGCGTGCGCCAGTCGCTGTAAAGGCTCCGGGTTTCCTCCAAAAGCTGTTTCCTGCGTTTCTCGGACTCGTTCATCGTCTCACCTCTCTGGTGAAATATATGCGGATGCTTCCGGCTATATTACGAGATTTCTTTCTTAGAAGACTGCCTCGTTCTACCGGTCGGCCAATTCTTTGATGATATCCTCCCAGGTGATGCCCCGTTCAACCATCAGGACCATTAAGTGATAGAGGAAATCAGAAACCTCATATTTAACCTCTTCCGGGTTGGGGTTTTTGGCGGCGATCACAATCTCTGTAGCCTCCTCCCCAACTTTTTTCAAGATCTTATCGATTCCTTTTTCAAACAGATAATTGGTATAGGATCCTTCCTTCGGGTGCTCGTGTCGGTCTACGATCGTATCATACACAGACTCAAAGACCTTCAGCGGATTTGTCTCATCGTAGTCGGTTCCCGCCAGCGGCTGGAAGAAGCAGCTTGGATTGCCCGTGTGGCAGGCAGGACCTATCTGTTCTACTTTAGCCAGCAGCGTATCCAGATCACAGTCGATGGTCAGAGATTTTACATATTGGAAATGGCCGCTGGTCTCTCCTTTCGTCCAAAGGCACTTCCGGCTCCTGCTGTAGTAAGTCATCTTCCCTGTCTTGATCGTCTGATAAAAGGCTTCTTCATTCATATAGGCCAGCATCAAGACTTCCTGGGATTTATAATGCTGGACTACCACTGGGATCAGACCTTGCTCATTGGTCTTAAACTGGGAAAATTCCATCATACTCTCAAAAGAAGTCATCTTGATATCCTCATCCCCGCATTTTTCCTTAAATGCTACGAAGTCCATATCTGTCTGACTTACATATTTCCCTGACAATCCCTTTACACCGGGACACTTTAAGATTTTAAAAAGTTCCGGCTCCTCTAGGGTATCCGTCACAATGACGCAGGGGACATCCGTCACATTCATCACCGAATTCAGATCCAATCGATGCATGAAGATGATCTCACTGGTATAATCTTCAATGATGTGCTGATGTTTAAACAGCGCGTCAAAGTCGTTCAGCGACACTGCGATCTTCTCTTTTCCGAAACGTTTTGCCGCATCCTCGATCATTTTTATACTCTCCGTCTTAGAGAAGTTCAGCATAGCTCGTTTCGCGCCCGCATAGAGGATCTTTTTGACATCTTCCTGCCGACGGATATTTCCTCCCGCCACCATCGGAATCCGGATGACACGATTCATCCGGCGCATAAGATTGATGGCCTCATCATGCTCGTCGTCCGCCTCAGACAAGTCGAAGACAAGAAGTTCATCCGCGCCGTGGTCACTGTAGTACTTTGCGAGACCTACCACATCATCAGAAAGTACTTCCCGGTCATTGAACCATTTTACTGCTTTTCCCTCCGCGATAAAAATGCAGGGGATCAATCTTTTATAACTCATAGAGATAAGCTTCCTTTCGTTGTCCAGGCGTCTTTGATCCTGGGTTCTTCCATTGTCGCCATATCCAGGGCCTTTCCAAAACTTTTGAACAATGCCTCTGCCATATGATGGCTGTTCCCTCCGTCTAAAATCTTAAGATGGAGATTCATCATGGCGCTGTAGGAGACGGCGTAAAAGAATTCTTTCACCATCTGCGTCTCCATCCCGCCCATCCGCTCTGTCGGAAAGGCAGCGTCGAATTTCAGATAGGGTCTGCCGGAAAGGTCTACCGCGCACAGCGCCAGCGTCTCATCCATCGGCAGAATCATATGGCCGTACCTGCGGATTCCCGCTTTATCTCCCACCGCTTCCCGGATCGCCTGCCCCAAGACGATTCCTGTATCTTCGATGGTGTGATGGCAGTCCACTTCCGTATCCCCACTGACCGCAGCCGTCAGATCAAAAAGACCATGGCGGGCAAATCCATCCAACATATGGTCGAAAAATCCAATCCCTGTTGCAATGCTGGTTTTCCCAGTTCCATCCAGGCCAAGGGTCAGCTGGATCTGTGTCTCTTTTGTCCTTCTTTCACAAGTGGCTGTCCGTTTCATCTGTCTTCCTCCTGCTCTTCGAATCTGACATGGACTGAGTTGGCATGGGCTGTCAGCCCCTCCGCCCTGGCAAATGTCTCCACCTCTTTGTGGACTTTATCAAGCGCCTCTTTTGAATATGCGATGATACTGGATTTCTTAATAAAATCATCCACCGAAAGGGGCGAAAAGAATTTGGCAGTCCCGTTGGTGGGAAGCACATGATTGGGCCCTGCGAAATAATCTCCCAAGGGTTCGCTTGCGTAAGCGCCAAGGAAGATGGCCCCCGCGTTGCGGATCTTGGTCATCACCTCATAGGGATCTTTTGTCTGGATCTCCAGGTGTTCTGAGGCGATCTCATTTGCAATATCGATGGCTTCATCCATGGTATCCGCCACCAGGATATACCCGTAGTTATCCAGAGATTTGCGGATGATCTCCGCTCTGGATAAGACAGCCAGGAATCCATCCACTTCTTTCGAAACCTGTTCTGCCAGAGCCTGGCTGGTAGTCACTAAAATGGCGGAAGCCAGCTCGTCATGCTCTGCCTGGGAAAGCAGGTCCGCCGCCACGTATCTGGGATCAGCCGTTTCATCCGCGATCACTAGGATCTCACTGGGCCCCGCGATAGCGTCGATGCTCACATGGCCGTACACCGCCTTTTTAGCCAGAGCCACATAAATATTTCCAGGACCTACGATCTTATCTACTTTGGGGACAGACTGTGTCCCATAGGCCAAAGCGCCAATTGCCTGGGCGCCGCCAACTTTATAAATGGCCGCGGCGCCTGCTTCATGGGCCGCCACCAAAGTGGTAGGCGTTACTTTCCCGTCTTTGCCGGGGGGAGTTACCATCAGGATTTCCTCCACTCCCGCCACCTTGGCCGGAAGGATATTCATGAGAACAGAAGAAGGATACGCGGCTTTCCCGCCCGGAACATAGACGCCTACCCGCCGAAGAGGCGTCACCTTCTGCCCCAGGATGCTGCCATCCGGCTTACTGTCAAACCAACTGTATTGTTTCTGCTTGGCGTGATAGTCCTCAATGTTGCGCAGGGCTTTCCGGATCACATCCAGAAGCTCTTTTGGAACCTTCTCATAGGCTTCTTCGATCTCTTCTGGCGTGACCAGGATCGTTTCCCTGGTAAGTTCCGCCCCGTCGAATCTTTTGGTATAGGCAAACAGCGCTTCATCGCCGTTTTCCCTTACGTCTCTCAGGATTTTGGCCACCTGGTCTTCATAAGCGCCATACTGGTCAGGACTTCTCTTCAGAAGATCTGTCAGCAGACCTTCCCGCGCCGATGGATCTAAGCGTTGAATTCTCATGGCATCTCTCTCCTTTTTATATCTGTGTCCGCAGTTTCATCAAAAGCTGCTGGATCCGTTCACTTTCCATCCGCATACTGACTGGATTAACGATCATTCTGGCAGACAGCGGACACACCTCTTCCAGCACTTCCAAACCGTTCTCTTTTAATGTAGAACCGGTCTCCACAATATCCACGATCACCTCGGAAAGCCCCACGATGGGAGCAAGCTCAATAGAGCCGTTTAATTTGATGATCTCCACCGTCTGATGTTTGGTATTGTAGAAGTAGTCTTTGGCGATATTGGGATATTTGGTCGCCACCCGGATCAATTCATGGTGCTGCAAAAGCGGCGCCGCTTCCTTCTTGCCGCAGACACACATGGTACATTTCCCATAACCTAAGTCCAGGACCTCATGGACTTTCCGGCCTTCTTCCAGGATCGTATCCTTGCCCACGACCCCTATGTCCGCAGCGCCGTACTCCACATACGTGGGAACATCCGGCCCTTTGGCCAGGAAGAACCGAAGACCCAGTTCTTCGTTGGTAAAGATCAGCTTCCGGGAATCCGGCTCCTTCATCTCTTCGCAGGTGATCCCGATCTTCTCAAACAGTTCCAGCGTCTGTTTCGCCAGGCGCCCTTTCCCCAGTGCAAATGTCAGATATCTCATAATTCTACTCCGTTCTGTTGTTCTCGATCACTTTCTGCTCCCCGCTTACCAGGTTGATCATGGTGATCTCTCCCGACTTCTTGATATAGATCAGATTGCCGGCGTAATACTCTTTCCCATATTCTACATACTCTTCCAGAAGCCGGTCCTTTTCTTTGCGCAGCAACTCCGTATTCTTGGCCTTATGCCGGAAATCCTTGGCCAACGCGATGGCGCTGGCTTCTCTTCCCTCATCATAGAGAATGATGTTGTTTTTCCTGGTATAGACGATCCGCAGTTTCTGCCGCATCATAGCGTTCATCAGCTCGTCGATCACGATGGCGAATCCGATAGAGGGTGATTTCTTCCCAAATTTCTCCAACAGGTGATCGTAACGGCCGCCTTTTACGATGGCGTCTCCGGTTCCGTAAGTATAGCCCCGGAAAATGATCCCTGTGTAATACCCGTAATTTCCCGTCATGCCCAGATCAAAGGTGACAAACTTCTCCACCCCGTAAAGCTTCAGGATGTTGTAGATTCGCTCCATCCGTTTGACCGCCATGATCCCGGAGGAATTGGGCGCGATATCCTTGGCGCGGGAAAGCACTTCCACGCCGCCTACCAGTTCCCCTAGAGAAACAAACGCTTCCCTGGAACTGCGTTTCACCTGGATGCTGTCCAGATATTCTTCTACTCCAAAATAATTCTTATTATTGATCAGCTCGATCACCCGCTCCTGAGCCTCTTCGTCCAGGCAGGCGTCCTCGATCAGGCTGCGGAAGAAATCTACATTTCCCACGCTCAGTTGGAATTCTTTCAAACCGATGGTCAGCATGGCCTCGATCACCAGCGCCAGCATCTCCGCATCCGCGTCCACAGAACCGTCGCCGATAAATTCCGCTCCCATCTGGGTCACTTCCCGAAGTCTTCCCTGGTAACTGGAGTGGTTGATAAAGGTATTCCCTGTATAGCACAGCCGGATGGGAAGCTGCTCATCGCCGAACAGCGTGGCTGCGGCCCTGGCTATGGACGGCGTGATATCCGGCCGCAGCGCCAGAGTATTTCCCTCTTTATCAAAGAATTTATAAAGATCTTTCGATAGAATGGTCCCGATCTCCTTGCGGAACACATCAAAATATTCAAACGTTGGGGTCTGGATATCGTGGTAGCCATAGAGATGGAAGGTTTTTTTGATCCTTCCCTCCAAAGCCAGTTTCTTTCCACATTCCACATTGTAGATATCCCGGACTCCCTCCGGAGTATGCAGTAATTTCTTCATAAGTCCTCCTGTTCGCAGATCCTCTGCGCTTTAGTATGGTAACACACAAAAGCATCTTGAATTATACGGATTTTTTTAGTCCTTGTCAAGTTCCCCTCGCAGCTCCAGATCCTGGTTTATCGCATCCAGATAGGGCACATAGCATCCCTTCTTTACTTCCATGAAAAACCTAGGGTCCAACTCCTCATACCGGAAGCTTTTCCGTCCTCCCGAAGCTCCTCTTTCCCAGAAAGACAAGACTTCCTGATAACGCATATAGTATAAGATATTGCGGGCCGAATAATAGATGATGAGGAAGGCGATCCCCCCCTGTTTCTCAAACCCGCCCATAAACCGCACCTGATGGGCATGGATATTCTGCAGCGGAAAGGTATCGGCCACACATTCTTTGGCATCAAAACAGACCGGCAGGCCCTGGACCGCCCCAATATAGTCTACCGTACTGCGCTGGTCAAAATAAGCCAGCGTAATATGGCGATGCTCCTTGTCGATCTTCACCGGAGTAATGGGGGTGGGGATCTTCTGGATCAGCGCCAGTCCCTTCTCCTGGTACCGCTCATTGGTCCGGTTGATCATATCTTCTAATGTAGAACCTCTAAGGCCTCTTGAATTCCACGTTCCCATTTTGTCTCCTTTATCAGTCTTGCAAATTCCTCCGGGACAGGCGCTGTCACTGTCTCTTGGGATAATCTTTCCAAAGGCCCTGTAAGTACCGGCATCTGGAGCTGGTAGGCGTGGAGAAGCTGGTCTTTGATCCCGTAAGCTTTTTTATATCCCTCATTCCACCTTCGGTCCCCATACTTATAGTCGCCCAGGATGGGGTGGCCTTCTCCCGCCAGATGGGCCCGGATCTGATGACTCCGCCCAGTGATCAAGTGTACCTTGAGAAGTGTCATTTCCCGACTTACCGCCAGCGGCGTGTACTCCGTCTCAATGGGAAGCGCTCCCTCCTGTTCTTTGGCCAGGATACGGACCTTATTGTTCCTCTCATCCTTGGTCAGGTACCCTCTGATATAGGCCTGTTTTGAAATAGAACCCTTCGCGAAACATAAGTAGTATTTTTTAATACTACGCTTTCTGAATAGTTCTGTCAACTCCTGGAGCCCAGCCAGAGTTTTCCCTGCTCCAATGATCCCGCTGGTATTGCGGTCCAGGCGGTTGCAGACGGCAGGCTGGAACGCCCGCAGCTCTTCCTCTCCCAACTGGCCGCTCTTACGAAGGTACCATCTCACAAATTCCACCGCCGACAGATCTTCTTTCCTGGCCCGCTGGGACAGCATTCCGGAAGGTTTGTTCAAAAACAGGACATGGGCGTCTTCATAAAGGATCTCTGGATGTTTTCCCGGAAATCCTTCTTCTGCCGGAAGGGCTTCTGAAATTCCCCGGAATTTTTCCATCGTCTCTTGGGCCAGGAAGAATTTCACCTGGTCTCCAGTTTCCAGCTTCTCGCTTCCGGAGGCTTTCTTTCCATTCAGCACGATATTCTTTTTTCGCAGCATTTTATAGAGAAAACTTCCCGGAGCCTGAGACAGATATTTCTTTAGAAATTTATCCAGACGCTGTCCCGCTTCGTTTTCTTTGATCGTAATTTCTATCATAGGCTTACATCGATGTACTTAAGATCAGTCTTCTGATCTTGCGCTCTCTCTTGCGGTTCTCCGGCTGATCCACAGAGGCGATATTGTTCATTCCTTCCACCCTGGTAATAAAGGCTGTGTAATCGTGGAAGATCTTGACGGTTACTTTCTCACACTTATTTTTCTGAAGCATTTCCTTTACATATCTGGCCGCCTTCACCTCGTCCGTCTTAGGGCTTTTGGTATATCCGCAGACGGTGTGCCCGGAGATCACAAACGCATCCACCGGCATGACTTTATCGTTGCCGGTTAGGATCGTATCATAGACTTTGGTGAGCAGAGCGGCTTTTTCCTGGATCTCCTCGAATTTCTCCGGCTCTATACTTTGATTGGGCGCCATGGTGATAAACTCTACCAGCATCTTAGCCGCCGGCAGGCAGCACACCACCGCCGCTACCGTAAATAGATTCAGTTTTGACCCGGTCTGTATATATCCCAGCACTACGAGAGCGATCACGATAGCAAATTCTCCGATCGCCCAGATCAGGTACTTGGTCTTCTGTGATTTAATATATCCTGGCTGTCCTTTTTCAATCTTCATTCTTCTTTTGCTCCTGACTGATTTATGGTTTTTAAAAATGCCGCGCACAGCCGGCCCGGAACCAGTTTCGCCCCGATACGGGCCGCCTTCATCCAGACGCCGTAGGTGGAAACCGATTTCCTTCGGACTCCGTCCAAAAGCCCCTGTCTTACCACGTCTTCCGCCGCGGCTTTTGCCGCCTTTCGCAGGCTTCCGGGAAGAACGCCTGACCGGTCAAAAAATTCCGTATCTACCGGACCCGGACAAAGGACGGTAACGGAGATCCTCCGCTCTTTCAATTCTTCTCCAAGAGCCAGAGAAAGCCGGTAGACATAAGCCTTGGCGGCCGCATAGACGGCAAATCCAGGCTGAGGCGCGAATGCCGCCGCCGAGGCGATATTTAAGATCCGGCTTCCCTTCCCCTGATAAGGAAGGCAGATCTGGATCATCCGCGTCAATGCCCGGCAGTTTATATCGATCTGGCCCAGCTGTTCCCTGCGCTCTGCCTGAACCTTTTCTTCCCATCGGTCCTCTTTCTCCTGCCAGGCAGTTCCTGCCATGTCGCCTACTTTTCCGTATCCCGCCCCGTTGACCAGCATCCGGATATCCGGGGTATGCCTGGACAATTCTCTCTCGATCCGCTCATAGATATAATCCCTCTGCAGATCTCCATCGAAGATCCTCAAAGGAATCGAAACTTCTCCTTCCAGTTCTTTCAGCCTCTGGGTCCTTCTGGCCACCACCCACAGTTCATCCAGATTCCGGTAAAGCCGTGGAATCTGCCGGACAAACTCTCTGCCAAGCCCGGAGGAGGCTCCCGTAACAACTGCGATTCTCATGGTCATCATCTCCCCGCTTTCTTCTTATGGATATTTCGGATGGTCTTTTTCTTCCTATTTGGCTTCCTGTCTTTCCGGCTCTGCAAGAAGGCCTCCTTCCCCTGAATAAGTTCCTTCCCTTTGGGCCGGATCAGACAGCCTTTCCCATATCCGATCAGATCGGTCCGTCCTGCCTTCTCAAGGGCTTCCCGGACCAGCTCATAATTCTTCGGGTCCCGATACTGAATCAGCGCCCTCTGCATGGCTTTTTCATGAGGATTCTTTGGTACATAGACCGGTTTCATGTCCCTGGGATCTACCCCTGTATAATACATACAGGTGGAAAGGGTGGACGGCGTAGGATAAAAATCCTGCACCTGCTCCGGCATATACCCCAGATCTCTTAAGTATTCCGCCAGTTCTACCGCTTCTTTCAGGGTGGATCCGGGATGGGAGGACATCAGATAAGGCACCAGATACTGATCCTTGCCCAGCCTTTGATTCATCTTGCGGTAACGCCGCACAAACTCCTGATACACCCGGTTCTCCGGTTTCCCCATCCGGGTGAGCACCCAATCCGACACATGTTCCGGGGCGACTTTCAACTGGCCGCTGACATGATATTGGCACAGTTCTTTGAGAAAGGTATCTTCCGGGTCAGCCAATACATAGTCAAACCGGATGCCGGAACGTATAAATACTTTCTTTACATGGGGAAGTTTTCGAAGCTTCCGCAGAAGGGAAACATAGTCCCTGTGATCCGCCTTTAAATTCGGGCAGGGCTTCGGGAACAGACACTGCCGGTCCGGGCAGACCCCATGTTGCATCTGCTTCTTGCAGGAAGGATGCCTGAAATCAGCGGTCGGCCCTCCCACGTCATGGATATATCCTTTAAAATCCGGATCTTTGGCAAATCCTTCCGCCTCTTCCAGCAAAGAAGCATGGCTTCTGGTCTGGATGATCCTTCCCTGATGGAAGGTAAGTGCACAGAAGCTGCATCCCCCAAAACATCCCCGGTTGCTGATCAAACTGAATTTTACTTCCGAGACAGCCGGAACGCCGCCCAGCGGTTCATAAGAAGGATGGTAAGTCCGCATATAGGGATAGCTGTAAACATCATCCATCTCCTGAGTCGTCAAAGGTTTGGCCGGGGGATTCTGCACCACATAGAGATGTTCTCCATATGGCTCCACCAGACGTTTCCCGGTAAATGGATCAGTATTTTTGTACTGGGTATAAAAACTTTTTGCATAGTTTAATTTGTCCGCCTGCAGATCCTCATAAGAAGGGAGAATCTGGGCATCGTAGACTCCGTCCAGACTTTTGGTCCGGTATACGGTTCCCGGCACAAACGTAATGTCCTTCACATCCAGTCCCGCATCCAGCGCCTCCGCGATCTCGGGAATCGAATGTTCTCCCATTCCATAGGATATCAGATCCGCCCCGGAATCTAAGAGCACGGACCGTTTCAGCCGGTCTGACCAGTAATCATAGTGGGCCAGACGCCGCAGGCTGGCCTCGATCCCGCCCAGGATCACCGGCACGTCCTTGTAAGCCTGACGGATCAGGTTCCCATAGACCACCGCCGCGTAATCCGGCCGTTTTCCCATAGCCCCTCCCGGCGTGTAGGCATCCTTTTGCCGCCGCTTTTTGGACACGGTATAGTGATTGACCATAGAATCCATATTTCCGGCAGACACCAGGAATCCAAGCCGGGGCCTTCCATATTCCGTGATGCTCTCTGTTTTCCGCCAGTCCGGCTGGGAAAGGACCGCCACCCGGTAGCCCCTGGCTTCCAAAAGCCGGGTAATGATGGCCGTCCCAAAGGAAGGATGATCCACATAGGCATCCCCGCTTACATAGACAAAGTCCGGCCGGTCCCATCCCCGCGCTTCCATATCAGCCCTGCACAGAGGCAAAAAGTCCTGTTTCATTTCAATACCTCGTAGGTTTCGTTGATAATATCCTGATAATCCTGGATATAATAGTCAGCAAGTTCCCGTTTCTTTTTCTCCTGGGGTTTCGAGAAATCGTCTTCCACCGCGCAGACTTTCATACCTGCGTTTTTTCCCGCCAGGATCCCCATGGGAACGTCTTCAAAGACCAGGCAGCGCTCCGGCGCCACCCCCATGTCTTTTGCCACCAGAAGATAGACATCCGGCGCCGGCTTCCCAGAAGCCACTTCGCAGGCCGTTCTTACAGAGTCAAAAAGCTCCGTGATCTTCAGGGCTTCCAGCGTATCGTCTACCAGCCGCCGTCCATTGCTGGTGGCGATCCCGATTTTCTTCCCCATCTTACGCATCCTTTGGATAAACTCGCCGGCTCCTGTCTTCAGAGGAACCTGAGTCATGTACCGTTCATAAGCCATCTGGGTCCAATCCTCCATGATCTCCTCCCGCGTTCTTGGAAGAGAAGGAAAGGTATCCAGGAAATACTGGGCCACCTCCCGATAACTCATCCCCTCCATAGCCTGATGGAAATCCTCCGGCTGGGTCAGATCATATCTATCCAAATACACTTGGTCGATATCCGGCCAGATCCACATGGAGTCGATCAAAGTGCCGTCCATATCAAAGATTACCGCGTCCACATTTTCCAGCATATGTTTCATAGTTTCTCTATCTCCTCATCTGTAAGCCTCCGGTACTGTCCAGGCTCCAGCTTCTGATCCAACCGAAGGCCGCCCATTGACAGCCGCTTCAGATACACCACTTTTTTCCCCACTGCCAGAAACATCCGTTTGACCTGATGGAATTTTCCCTCTTGGATGGTCACAAGGACCTCCGATACAGGCTCCTCTTCTTCTACCGCTTTCCCGGTCTCTTCCGCCTCCTGCGCGGATGGATGGATCACATTCAGGATCTCCAGTTTCGCGGGGCTTGCCCACTCTTCC
>CABPCP010000064.1 GCA_902406105.1 uncultured Mordavella sp. | reverse complement strand
GGCCGGAGGCCTGGTCAAATATACCAACAGTAAGAAATAAAGGAGAAAAGACGTGGGGAATGAGAGAGGGAATGGAGCAGCATTGCTGCCCATAGGTGTATTTCTGATAATATTTCTGGGATCTGGGATCCTGACAGGGGATTTCTACGCAATGCCCGCGATCGTAGCGTTTTTGATCGCTCTGGCGGTAGCGTTTCTGCAGAACAGGAATCTGGACTTTGCCCAGAAGATCACGATTATCTCGAAAGGCGTAGGGGATGAGAATATTATTACAATGTGTCTGATCTTTCTGTGCGCCGGCGCTTTTTCCGGCGCGGTGACCGCGGCAGGCGGCGTGGACAGTACGGTTAATCTGGGACTGTCCATACTTCCGGCAAAGGTTGCGGTAGCAGGCCTTTTTGTGATCGGGTGCTTTATCTCCGTTTCTATGGGAACATCTATGGGGACGATCGCGGCTCTTGCGCCGATCGCCGCGGGGATCAGTGAGAAGACGGGATTTGACCTGGCCATTTGTATCGGAGCGGTGGTATGCGGCGCTATGTTTGGCGATAATTTGTCTATGATCTCGGATACCACCATTGCGGCGGTAAAAACTCAGGGATGTGAGATGAAGGATAAATTCAGGGAGAACTTTCTGATCGTTCTTCCGGCGGCTCTGATCACGATCGTCTTGTTTTTTGTCACTACCATGCATGGGGATTTTGAACTGACAGAGGAATTGACCTACAATATCTGGAGAGTCGTTCCATACATCCTGGTGCTGGTAGGAGCGCTGATCGGGATCAATGTGTTTGTAGTGTTGCTGGGAGGCACTGTGGTGTCCCTGGCAGTCGGCGTTGCCACGGGAAGCTTAAGCCCGGCTACGATGTTTTCAGCGGTGGGAGAGGGAGTAACGGGAATGTATGACATTACGGTAATTTCTATCGTAGTGGCCTGCATTGTATCCCTGGTGAAAGAAGCGGGAGGCATCCATTTTATCCTGAATCTGATCCGAAAGCGGATCAAAGGGACCAAAGGAGCGGAGGCCGGAATCGCGGGACTTGCCCTTTTGGTGGATCTTTGCACGGCTAACAATACAGTGGCTATTGTTATGTCAGGGCCTATCGCGAAAGAGATCAGCGAAGAATTTGGAGTATCGTCAAGGCGTTCCGCTTCCCTGCTGGATATTTTTACCTCTGTAGGGCAGGGACTGATCCCTTATGGAGCCCAATTGTTATCGGCGGCCAGCCTTACCGGGCTTACGCCTTTTGAAATCCTGCCGCATCTGTATTACCCCATATTGATGGCAGTGAGCGCGGCCCTATTTATTGTGTTTCGAAGGACAGGCAAAGAAAAGGAGAAAGCATGAGTCTGTATTATCAAAGTACAAGAAATTCTAAGGTCAAAGTAACAGCATCGGAGGCGATCCTTACCGGCCTTGCGGCGGATGGAGGATTGTTTGTGCCGGAAGAGATTCCAAAGCTGGATGTGAGCTTGGAACGCCTGAAGGGTATGGACTACCAGGAGACAGCCCTGGAAGTCTTGAAGCGGTTCCTGACGGACTTTACAGAAGAGGAGTTAAAAGACTGTATTCAGAAAGCTTATGACGAAAAGTTTGATACAGAGGTGATCGCTCCCCTTGCCAAGGCGGGAGATGTGTATTATCTGGAACTCTTCCATGGGGCGACGATCGCCTTTAAAGATATGGCTCTTTCAATCCTGCCCCATTTGATGACGGCGGCGGCGAGGAAAAATCAGGTGGACAAGGAGATCGTAATTCTGGCGGCTACTTCCGGTGACACGGGGAAGGCTGCCATGGCGGGATTCGCGGATGTAGAAGGAACTCGGATCATCGTCTTTTATCCAAGGGATGGCGTCAGCCAGGTCCAGAAGCTGCAGATGATCACCCAGAAGGGAAAAAATGTGGATGTGGCCGCGGTGACAGGTAATTTTGATGATGCCCAGAGTGGAGTAAAGGCTTTGTTTGAAGATAGAGATCTGGCCAAAGAACTGGCAGAAAGAGGCTATCAGTTTTCTTCTGCCAACTCGATCAATATCGGCCGGCTGGTGCCTCAGATCGTATATTATGTCTATGCTTACGCAAAACTTCTGGAAAATGAGGAAATTGCTTCGGGAGAAAAAATAAACGTGGTGGTGCCGACAGGAAACTTTGGGAATATTCTGGCGGCCTGGTACGCGAAACAGATGGGGCTGCCCATTGATAAGCTTGTCTGCGCTTCCAATGACAATAAGGTCCTGTTTGATTTTTTTCAGACCGGAGTCTACGATAAGAATCGGAAGTTTCAGGTGACCATATCGCCATCTATGGATATTTTGATTTCCAGCAACTTGGAGAGGCTGATCTATGAGATTTCTGGAAGAGACAGCGAGAAGACCCGGAGATGGATGGAAGAGTTAAAAGTATGCGGACATTATGAGATTCCAGAAGAAATGCGCGGAAAACTGGGAGATTTTCTGGCTGGATACGCCACAGAGAAGGAGACAGCCTCCTGGATCCGTCAGGTCTATAAAAAAACAGGATATCTCATAGATCCTCATACGGCCGTGGCGGCAAAAGTATGCGAAGAAGTGAAGGCGCAGGATAGAACGGTTGGGAAATATGTAGTCATTTCCACCGCAAGTCCCTATAAGTTCGCAAAGACAGTACTGACGGCAGTTGCTGAGCAATACAAAGATGAGGATGAGATAGAGCTTTTGCCTGAATTAGAGAAGGTGTCGGGAATTCCTGTGCCAAAGGCTGTCCGGGAAATCTTAGGCGCGAAGATCCGGCATAAAACAGAGTGCGGGCCAAAAGAGATGAAGGAAACAGTAAAGCAGATCCTGGGACTGCAGAAATTGGGCTAAAAAGATTGTAAGAATTATTTCAAAAAAAGGAGTAAACATAAGATGGAAGGTTTGTTTGGCATTGTTGGTGTTGGATGTGGACTGTACTGTTTATATGGATATTATCTTCTGAAATTTAAGGGAGAGATCAGTACGTCGATCCTGCTCCCAAAAGATGTGAATCCGAAAAAGTGCAAAGATTTTAAGGGATATTGCAAAGAGGTCCAGTGGCCTCTTCTGATCCTCGGGATCATCGCCACACTTTACGGAGCGGTAGACCTGTATAACGTGTATATTGGAGGAGCAGATCAGCTGTTTTTGATCATGATGATACTTCTTTTCGCTGCCCTGGTGATCTATGTGATCATGATCCGTAAAATCAACCAGAAGTATTTTGGGATCTAAAATGCAAGTTTTTTGGAACGGACTTGCATTTTAATAGATTTTTTGCGGCTATTTTTCGAGGGAATAAAATATAAATGAATAATGGAAAAGAAAAACTTTCGAAAAAAGATTGTTAAAGTATTGACTTTTTTGCGAAGCAATGCGATAATAATAAAGAATGTTGCCCGCATACAAAGTGCAGGGGAATGAAAAATAAAAGAAAAGAGGTTGAGTGTAAGATGGCGAACATTGATTTGAGCAAGTATGGTATTACCGGAACTACAGAAATTGTGCACAATCCTTCTTATGAACTGTTGTTTGAGGAAGAAACAAAGCCGGAATTGGAAGGTTATGAAAAAGGTCAGGTGACAGAGCTTGGCGCAGTCAATGTCATGACAGGTATTTACACGGGACGTTCTCCAAAAGATAAGTTCATTGTCATGGATGAGAATTCCAAAGATACTGTTTGGTGGACTTCCGATGAATACAAGAATGACAATCATCCGGCTTCCCAGGAAGCATGGGATACAGTAAAAGATATTGCGATCAAAGAGCTTTCCAATAAGAGACTTTTTGTAGTGGACGCATTCTGCGGCACCAATAAAGATACCCGTATGGCAATCCGGTTCATCATGGAAGTGGCCTGGCAGGCACACTTTGTAACGAATATGTTTATCCGTCCCAGCGCGGAAGAACTGGAAAACTTCGAGCCGGATTTCGTAGTTTATAATGCTTCCAAGGCAAAAGTAGAGAACTACAAAGAGCTTGGACTGAATTCTGAGACGGCAGCAATGTTCAATATCACGAGCCGAGAGCAGGTAATCGTGAACACCTGGTATGGCGGAGAGATGAAAAAGGGTATGTTCTCTATGATGAACTACTACCTGCCGCTGAAAGGCATCGCATCTATGCACTGCTCTGCAAATACAGATATGAACGGAGAGAACACCGCAATCTTCTTCGGACTTTCCGGAACTGGCAAAACAACGTTGTCTACAGATCCAAAGCGACTCCTGATCGGCGATGATGAGCACGGCTGGGATGACAATGGCATCTTCAATTTTGAAGGCGGCTGCTACGCTAAGGTCATCAACCTGGACAAAGAGTCTGAGCCAGATATTTATAACGCCATCAAGCGCAACGCGCTTCTTGAAAATGTAACGGTAGATGAAAACGGAAAGATTGATTTCAATGATAAGAGTGTGACAGAGAATACTCGTGTGTCTTATCCGATCGATCATATTGAGAAGATCGTGCGTCCGGTTTCCGCCGCTCCGGCAGCGAAAGAGGTCATCTTCCTGTCCGCGGACGCGTTTGGCGTGCTGCCTCCGGTTTCCATCCTGACTCCAGAGCAGACACAGTACTACTTCTTGTCAGGATTTACCGCAAAACTCGCGGGAACAGAGCGTGGGATCACAGAACCTACACCTACCTTCTCCGCATGTTTCGGACAGGCGTTCCTGGAGCTGCATCCGACCAAATATGCGGAAGAACTTGTGAAGAGAATGGAGGAAAGCGGAGCGAAAGCTTATCTGGTAAATACGGGATGGAACGGAACCGGCAAGCGTATCTCTATTAAGGATACTCGTGGAATCATCGATGCGATCCTGAACGGAGATATCCTGAAGGCGCCTACAAAGAAGATTCCATATTTCAACATCGAAGTCCCGACAGAGCTTCCCGGCGTTGACGCTAATATCCTGGATCCTCGCGATACTTACGAAGATGCGTCTCAGTGGGAAGAAAAGGCAAAAGACCTGGCTGGAAGATTTATCAAGAACTTTAAGAAATATGAAGGAAATGAAGCTGGAAAAGCTTTGGTTCCTGCAGGCCCGCAGGTTTAGGAAAGAAATTTCCCAAAATCTGAATTTCCTGCAAATGAGTTGTAAAATCTATGTAAATGCGTTATAATACTTTCAGATGGAAACCTGGGATGTACGACAACTCCTGTAATTTTGAACCTACAAAACTTTAAACGGGACTCTTATATCTCTGTAATATGTCAAGCCTCCAAAGGCAGAGGAAGACAAAAAAGCAGATGCGGACACCCACCTGGCTGCGGCTAGGAGTCAAAATACAGGAACCGGCATTTTGGGCTATACAAAAGAGAAGTTGGTGTCGCGGATCAGCGGCACCTCTTTTTTATTTTCTGAAATACTTAGTCCATTTTTGGCTTTTCAAAGGATATTGCAACTTGTGAGAGGCTCTTATTCTAATATCTTGTGAAGTTTTAGGGCAATTTGCAAAATAAGTCGGTTTTCAGAGTTGTCAATATCGAAATCTAGCAGTAAATTCAGTTTGTTTATCCGTTTGTATAAAGTATTGCGATGAATATAAAGCCGGTCAGAAGTTTGTGAAATACTGAAGTCACAGTCAACTAACATTTCTAAAGTTTTAAGAAGCGCTGTGTTGTTTTCGAGATCATATTTTTGAATCCGTTCTATTGTATTTTTATGAATTTTAGACAAAGTAGGATGGTCTGAAATTTCATATAACAAGTGGTAAATCATAAAATTATCATAGAAATAGATACCGTCCTGTTGTGCGTAGAGTTTTTTGCCTATTTTTATTGCGAATAAAGCCTCCTCATGCGCGTAATTCAAATATTTTAAAGATTGACAGGCTTTTCCAATTCCAATTGAAAAATGTTCTGCTGGGAATCTTTTTTTGAGATTCCCCAAGATACTTTGAAAACAAGATTCATATGTTTTTTGGATATTCTGAGAATTTTTTAGCTCAAAAATTAAAGTGGTTTGATTTCCATGCTTTTGACCAATGAAGTGGTAAGTATATGCTGCTAGAGCAGATGTGATTTTTTCTCTAAAAGTATGAAATTCATCATCTGTTTTTATCGTTGTATCTATTACACAAACAAAGCGAGAAGCTCGAAAATCTATGTTCAAATAAGAAGCATCTTCCTTTAGTCTGAGTTCATTTCCGGTATATGTTCCGTCTAAGATATTTAGGAAAAAATCATCTGCAGACTTATAGTATTTTGCAGATGTGTGCAAATTTGTCAGCAAATAGATGCAAACAGTTGGGAGGACCTCATTAATAAGGATTTCATTAACAGGAGTTAATAATTGCCCGTATTCCATGCGTATACAGAGAAAAGCCAGAACTTCTGCCAGACTTTCTACTTTAAATACTGCATAAGAGACCGTATCTGATGAAATCTCAAAAGGACGCTCTGCTACATATATTTGAGATATGTTATCAAGGATATTCTTTTTAAGTGCAGTATTATCTACGTTATCAGTATTATTAATAAGACTTAAATTACTTGCCCAGTATAAGAAGATTTTTTGGTTTGTATAGTCTTCAATTAATCGGATTAGAGAGGTGATGTTGAAATTTGTCCTTTTTAATAAATTTAATTCTTCGCGGAGTTTTTTGACAATATAATATTGATAACTGTCCTCGCCTTTTAATTTGTTAAGAATGGGAAATACCATACTGTTATAGGTAAAGGCGAGAGGAATACTGATGATTGGGAAATTGTGCTCATTTGCATAATCTATTATTTTCTCGGGAAGTTTCTCAATATATTTCCCAATTTTAATGCCCAATGCAGCGGCTTTGCGTGATATCATGATTTGAATCATGTTTTCGATAGATATTTCTTTTGTCATTAGGGAATATCCGGTTGTAATAACAAAATTATCCGGATTAATCCAATAGATACCGTCAGGAACTTCCATAATGACGACATCCTTTATTTCATTATCCAGTCCTTTGGCGCCGGCTAAAAGTCGAAATTCTTTAAAGACTTCGGCGTTTAAACTAAATAAATCTCGTACCGTCATACTTTCTGTAACTCCTTTAAATATTATGGTATTTAATAAATTTTACCAAAAATATACGAATAATTCAAATTGCAATTTGGAATGGTGTATGATTTGTATATTTATATTCGATATTTGTGTAAACATATACACCATGATTGTGGATTTGTTCATGATATAATACAAAAAAAGAAAATCAAACGGAAAAGAAAGGAGTTGCGAAAATGGAGAAAGCTATTCAAAAGGAAAACATTGATAAAGAACGGATTCCGGATGAAGAACGGCAAGGGTTATCAGGACCGCTTTTTGCGATGTTGGGTATGAATGTAGCAGTTTCTACACTTATGGTAGGCGGAGGGTTAATCGAGAAACTGACTCTACAGGAATCAATATTTGTGATCATTGTAGGAAATTTGATACTAGTGGCTATTTTTTACATTCAAGGAATTATTGGAATGAGAGAGGGGTTGACCACTTACAAACTAACAGAGATGGCATTTGGGAAATATGCAAATAAGTTTCTTGTATCAGGTGTTATGTGTATTTCATTGTTTGGGTGGTTTGGTATTCAGACAAGTTTGGCTGCTTTGTCTGTTCAGAAAATTTTTCCTCAGATGGACAACTATAAATTGATTGTAGTTATCGCTGGAATTATTATGACGATTTTTGCGGCAAAAGGGTTTAATTCAGTTGCGTGGGCCAATTACATTTTGATACCGCCAATACTGATTCTTATTGTATGGGGATTAATAAAGACATCCGACACATATGGCCTTGCGGATATATGGAGTTATGTTCCTAAAGAGAATATGGGGATCATGAGTGGATTAAATATGGTTGTGGGGTTGATTATGTGTGGGTCGATAATTTCCTGTGATTATACCAGATTTTGTAAGAAAAAGAAAAGTCACATTGCAATTATCAGTTTGATTGGCATCGGAGGGATTGCGGCAATTCAGGAGATTGGAACGGCAATTATAGCAATGACTGCGCCGTCATATAATATTGTCGATGTTCTATATGAGCTCGGGTTTAATTGGATAGCATTTGTTATCCTAATAGGTGCCGCATGGTCAACGAATCTAAGTGGGGCGTATTCTGGCGGATTAGCATTGAATAATATTTTTCCAAATCAAAAGAGGAGTACATTGACTTTTGTAGCAGGCATGATTGGAACAGTTCTTGCTATGTTCAATGTAATCCAGTATTTCCAGAGTTTTCTTAATTTGATCAGTGTGATTTACGGTCCGATTGCGGGTGTACTTTGGGTTGAGTACTATCTTATACATAAGAAGAAATATGTGGTTGAAAGAAATTTTAATACAGCAGGGGTTATCTGCTTTCTAATTGGAGCAGTTACGTGTTATATAACTTCATTTGTCATTGTGATAGGAGTATCCGCGGTGAACGGTCTTATTGTAGCGGGAGTAACTTATTATGGATATTATGTTTTAACAAAAAAGAGTCATGAAGCGGGAGAGTGATTACTGTGGAAAATAAAAAAATCAAATTGGTCATGGTACAAATGGGAGTAGCAGAAGGAAACGCAGAGTATAATATGGAAAAAATCCGTTCTATTATGCAGACTCAAAAAGGAAAAGGCGCGGACATTATTTGTTTTCCCGAACTTTGTGTAAGAGGATATGACTTTGAAAAAACAGCGGCTACTTCAATAGATGAGAAAGCTTTTTTTAGTGAATTAGCGATAGAAAACAAAGTGGCGATTGTTGCGGGAATTGCAGATGAAAGAAAAGGAAAGCATTTTGATACGGTCTGCTTTTGGGATGAGAACGGGCAAATGCTGCACTGTTTTGACAAAATACATCTTTGGGGAGAGGAACGGGAATTTTTTGAGCCGGGTTCCACAGTAGAAATTTTTACATATAAAGGATGGAAGATTGGTCTGCTGGTGTGCGGAGATCTGGGATTCCCAGAATTGAGCAGGATACTTGCGGCAAAAGGTGCACAGCTTCTTATTTATTCAAGCGCATGGCCGCATCCATATCAGAAATTTTGGTCAACGATGCTTGCATCAAGGGCAGCAGAAAATCAATTATATGTGGCGGGTGTAAACAGGGCAAAATACGAAAGCGATCGCTGTGGATTCTCCACAGTTGCAGACCCATCTGGGCAGATAATAAGTTGTCTTGATAGCGATGAAGAAGGGATAAAAGAAATAGAACTTTCCACATGCGTTGTAGAACAAAGAAGAGAAGAGATACCTTATCTTAAATATAGGCTGCCAGAGCTTTACAGCGATATTTGTAAAGTGTTCTGAGGTCAGAGAAAAGATTTTTGGATGTATTTAGAATTTGATACGAGAAAGCAGGTGTGATTATGAAAATAGGAGCAGTAACAATAGGACAATCTCCGAGAACTGACGTTATGGGCGATATGAAGAGAATTTTGGGAGAAGAAGTCGAAGTTTTGGAAGCAGGAGCTTTAGATGGACTTTCAATGGAAGAAATTAAAGAAATGGAGCCCCAAAAGGATGATTATGTGCTTGTGTCCCGTTTGCGAGACGGCGGATTTGCAAAATTTGGTGAACGGTTTATCCTAGAGCGGTTACAGGAATGTATTACTCAGTTAGAGAACGCTGGAGCAGAATTGATAGTCTTTTTATGCGCCGGATCTTTTCCAGATATATTTAAAGCACAGGTACCATTGATCTATCCGTCTAAGATTTTGAACGGAATAGCAAAAGCGGTCAGCGAACGCTCGAATATGATATTGATTACACCTGAGGCAGAACAGATACAGCAGGCATATGATCAATGGGGAACCATTATGGAGCAGGTTACTCCAATAGCCGCGAATCCTTATGGTGATCAGGAAGAATTGGTCAAGGCTGCGCAGAAGGCAAAAGAAATTGATTCTGACTTAATTGTGATGGATTGTATTGGATATACAGAAGAGGCAAAAAAGATGGTGAAAAAGATTTCCGGAAAGCCTGTAATTTTATGCAGAACCATACTGGCGCGGGTTATTAGCGAATGGCTAGATGTATAGCAGACAGGAGGGAGCAGAATGTTAAAGATTGGGCTTGTTCAGCTTTCTGTAATAGAAGGAGATATAAAAAGGAATTGCGCACATTTAAGAAAATTAACGGAAGCATATGCAAAAGATGACATTGATCTTTTGTGCTTTCCGGAATTATGTATCAGTGGATATGAATTTGACAGTGCTAGTAGGTCAAAAGAAGAAGAAAAGTTTTTTGAGGCGTTAGCAAAGGAATACGGTATTGCGATAATGGCGGGAATTAATATTTATCGAGAGGGAAAATTCTATGATGCCGCATGCCTTTGGGATGAGACGGGAAAACTTTTAGGTGAATTTAAAAAAATCCATTTGTGGGATAAAGAGTGTGATTTTTTTAATAAAGGGACCGAGCTTGCAGTAATTCCGTTTAAAGGATGGAATATTGGATTGCTGATTTGTCAAGATATGCGATTTTTTGAAGTATCGACACCTTTGGTTAATATGGGCGCAGATGTAATTCTGTATCCAAGTGCGTGGATCAAAGGATGGAAAGAACTTTTTCTATTATGTGCCAGAATGCGTGCTGCCGAAAATCAGGTTTATGTAGTGGCCTTAAACCGCGCTTCTGGAGATGTTGATTATTGTGGTGCGACTTCTGTTGTAGACCCATATGGGAATATTGTCCAGGGAGCTATAGGAGATGGAGAAACATACATAAGAGCTGTGATACGGAAAGATAAGATTCGGGAGACAAGAGAAAAATTAGAATGGGAAAGTTTAAAGCTTCCTGATATTTATGAAAAGTACGAGCAATACAGATTTAGAAATGCAAAATAAATAAAAAGTTACAGAAAAAATTTGAATTGAATAAGGAGATATTTTTATGGAATGGAATATTGGCGTAGAAATGAGAGATGAGTATCGTCGGCTGGAATTAGCGAAAGGAGCGATGAAACTGGTACATGATATTATGTTATGCAGACCAGGGGAGAACTTGGTAATTACTTACGATACTTGTGTGGATGAGAGGGTTGTTCATGCATTGACAGAAGCGGCATATGCAACAGATGTTATACCTACGGTTCTCTACTACCCGACGGCTGACGGATTCTATGCAGATCCGCCGCAGCCAGTGGCAGAGGCCATTGCCTGTGCTGATGTGTGGATTGAACTGGCGTATGCTTCTATCATGCATGGGCCAGCCTATCGAAAAGCGGTAGACCAAAACGGAGCCAGGTACATTTGTGCGACAGGACTTGATACTCAGATGTTGGTAAATTGTATCGCCAAAGTAGATGTAGATAAAGTAATCGACCTTGGAGAATATTTTAAAAAACGTTTGGAAGCAGCTGATGAAATTCATGTGATGACCAAAAAGGGAATGGATCTCAAAGGACGATTGGGAGGACGAAAGATTCGGCATTCTGGAATTAAGGCCACGCAGAAGGGATATCCGGTTATGCTTAGTGGACAAACGAGTTTTTGTCCGGTGGAAGAAACTATTGAAGGAATACTTGTATTTGACGGAGCAGTATTTCCGCCAGATACTTTGGGCATTCTGAAAGAACAGATTAATATTGAATTTAAAGAAGGGCGAATTGTAGATGTGACTGGAGGAGAAGAGGCTCGAATTTATAAAGATTGGCTGTATTCTTTTGATGATCCAAACATGCTGCGGCTGGCACATTATTCTCAGGGGTTTAATCCGGGGGTACGTGCGGTAACGGGCCGGATTGTAGAGGATGAAAGAGTGTTTGGATGTATGGAATTTGGAATTGGGAGCCAGGGGATCACTATTGGCGGCAAACATTGGAGTGCTGCTTCTCATACGGATGGCATTGTCCTGAATCCGACTATCATTTTAGACGGAGAAGTATTGGAGGAAGATGGAGTTTACAAAGATCCAGAAGTGAGGAAAATCTGTTCAGAACTGGGAATTGCGGGATATTAATAAATTAGTGGAGGAATGACTGATGAAAAGACGAAGACTGCTGTATTTGAAATCAGTGGCTTATGACTCTATGAATCAGGAGATTTTAGATTATCTACGGCCATTTCTTGATGAGAAGACCGACCTTGAGGTAAAGAGTATTATCAAAGGAACTAGCCATATGGAATACCATTTTTATCAGGCCGTTAATCAAAGAGAGATATTGAAGGAAATTCTTCAGGCAGAAAAGGATGGGTTTGATGCCTGTATCATTAGCTGCTTTGATGACCCTAGTCTTTATGAAGCCAGGGAAATCTCAAAAGATATCATTGTGACAGCACCGGGAGAAGCAAGCGCGTATCTGGCAGCTGTTTTAGGGGATAAATTTTCTGTGATTGTAGGAAGGAAGAAATGGATTCCTCAGATGGAAGAAAATATACATAAATATGGCCTGGGGCGGAAGCTTGCTTCTTTTCGAAGTCTTGATCTTGGAGTGCTGGAGTTTCATGAAAAAGAAGCTGAAACTCGAAGTCGGATGGAGGAGGAGATCTGTAGAGCGGTAGAGGAAGACCGAGCAGAGGTGATTATTCTTGGTTGTACTATGCAGTTTGGATTTTACCAAGAGATGCAAGAAAAGTTTCATATTCCAGTTATAGATTCGATGGTAGCGGCGGTGAAGCAAGCGGAGTATCTTGTCGAGATGAAAGAAAAGACAGGATGGACATTCAGCCGAATCGGACTGTATGAACGGCCTCCGGAAGAAGAAATGAAAGCTTGGAATTTGGAACAGGTGTGTGATCTGGAAGGGCTGCTTTATAGAGAAGGAGAAAGAAGTTAAAAATGGAGGAAAGAATTGATGCGCTTATAAAGTCTTATCAGAACGATATGATTGAGTCATTGGAATCACTAGTTAAAATTCCAAGTGTGCTCAGTCCAGAGAATGCGGAAGAGGGGGCTCCATTTGGACAGGAGATTAGGAACGCGCTAAACGAACTTATAAAATTAGCTGAGAAACTAGGTTTTGAAGTCAGGGACTATGATGGTTACGCTACTGTTGTAGATTTTGGAATAAAGGGAAAGGAGATAGGAATTTTATCTCACATCGATGTGGTCCCGCCGGGGAACGGCTGGTCAAAGCAGCCTTTTGTTCCAGAAATTGAGAACGGGAAAATGTACGGAAGGGGCACGATTGATGACAAGGGCCCGTTGGTTGCCGCACTCTATGCAATGAAAGCTGTGAAGGAAAGCGGCCTGCCTATTAAGAATCATGTACGACACATCATTGGCTGTGATGAGGAGACAGGCCACCGTTGTATCAAGTATTATCTGACAAAGGAAAAAGGCCCGGATCTTGGGTTCTCCCCAGATGGGATGTTTTCTGTCATCCATGCGGAGAAAGGGATCTTGCGATTCCAGATCGAGACGGAACGTGAGTTGCCAAATCCGAAGGAACTTTGCGTGACTCGAATCACAGGCGGAACAGTTGTAAACGCAGTACCCAATATTGCGGAGGTATGGATTGGCGGTCCCAGGGAGCAGCTGGAAGAGATTCATAAGAAGTTCCAGGAAAAGATTCCCGGAGGGACTGCGAAGATAGGCGAGGGAAATCTTTATCTTGCGTTTCCTGGTGTCAGTGCCCATGCTATGCAGCCATGGCTAGGAGAAAACGCAATTCTGTCCATGCTCCGGTTTCTAAAGGATCTGCCGTTTGCGGATGATAAGACTAGGGAGTATTTCAAAAATCTAGATGCCCTGTTTGGAGACGGCTGGGAGGGAAGAAATCTGGGAATTGCCTGTGAGGATCAGCTTTCAGGAAAACTTAGTATGAATCTGGGAATCCTGAATGTGGAAGAAAAGCACAGTGAACTGAAGGTAGATATCCGTTGTCCTGTCCATGTTGATTTGGATACAGTCTGGAAGACTATCTGTTTGACCTGCGAGAAGTATGGATTTCGCCCGGAATACTGGCAGAAACGGCCGCCGCTTTATGTGCCAAAAGATGCTCAGCTTGTACAGATTCTTCTGGATGTTTACGAAGATGTGACCGGGACGAGAGAAGAGGCGATCACTATCGGCGGCGGAACCTACTGCCGTGATGTGGAGAATTTTGTTTCTTTTGGGCCGGTATTTCCGGGCGAACCGGAATTGGCTCACCAGGCAGATGAATTTATTGATTTGAATGAACTGATGCAGTGCGCAAGACTATATGCGCAGGCACTGTATCAGTTGCTGCAGGTCGACTAGAATTGTAAAATTTCAAGAAAGTGGTGTTTTGATGTGTCAAAATGCCACTTTTTTTCTTGTTAGTCAAAAGATATAATGAAAGTATAAGGCAGGTGATGAAATGGAGATCGCGGCAGAAAGAGGAGAAATTTGGGCGGAAAGAACCAGTGGTCGGCAGAACAGAAAGAAAGACTGGAATCTGGCGTTTCTGGGTTTTGGAGCTGTCTTGTTCTTACTGACAGTCAGTTATGGCATGATACGACAGACGGAGCAGCTGATACCTTTGGATATGGGAAGGACAGGAGGAAAACAGACGCAGTTGGAAACCGATTGCCTGACAGTTATTGGAACGGCCGTACCTGACGGGAAAAGCATTGTGGAAAAGGCGGCAGTAGATAGGAGCGTGTTCTTTGCGGCGCTTGGGAGTGCAGAAGAGGAAGGAAAGGGTGTTCCAGGGACTGGAAGGGCAAATATGGAGCCGGAAGGGCGCACAGAAGGCCAGACCATAAACAGGGGTTCTTCGCTGGTGGAATCCACAGCAGAAGAGAAAGAAGAGTCCCCTCCGGTTCCGGCGGAAATAGCATTGATTCTATACGGAAACGGCGGATTGCCAGAACGTGCGGATTATATGTTTGAACCGGGAACTTTCAATTTGGAAGAGGTAGAGGGGCCAAAGCGCCTGGGCAAAATCTTTGACGGATGGTATCTGGATCCAGAGTGTACAATGCCCTTTTCCGGAAGGATGGAGGAGGGGACGGCGATAGAATTGTACGCTGGATGGAAGGAATTTCCGGGGTATATCTGTGATGAGATGGGATATGTGATCGGCTGTTCCGATATAGGATTCGTATTAACGGATGGCTTGGTGGCGCTTCCTACTCATGAAAGCTGTGTGGGGCTCAGGGCAGGAGCGTACGCCGGGGTTGAGGAAGAAATTTTCGAGGTGTATGTGCCGGCCAATATCACAGAGATTGAAAAGGGCGCCTTTTCTTCCATGCCAAATCTACTGTTTATCCAGGTGGCGGAAGGGAATCCTGCTTATTACAGCGAGGATGGGATTTTGTATCGGAAAGATGGAAGTTTGGAAGCCATACCGCCGGGGAGATAAGACGAGCGGGAGAAGGAAGTTTCGGAAAAAACGGAATATGTGTTATATTGAGTGAGAGGCAGGGATGGATATGGAAATGGTACTGGAACGTTGGAAAGTGCTGCGGGAATCGAAAAGAGCAGAAACGTATTGGAACCGGCTGGTCTTGTGGCTGGAAATAGGGCTGTTCTGTCTTTTGGCTCATTGTATGACAGGATTTCAGACGTTTGCCCTGGAGCTTCCGCTTCCTGTATATGACCAGTGGGAGACAAAGACCGATCAAATAAATGTGCTGTCAAAGCTCCCTGAAAAGGAGAGTTTTGGAAGAAATAAGGAGTGGATTGAGAAGGCGGTCAATTTGCCTTTGGCGGAAACGGCTGTTCCAACAGCGCGGGAAGAGGCCAGGGAACGAGCCGGCGGCCGGAAGGTTCCAGCTTCTGTGTCCGCGCTTTCAGATAGAACAATGGAAAAAGTGTCAGAGGAGCCGGCGGCTGTCACGGATATCCAGGTGATTCTCCATGGAAACGGAGGCCAGCCGGAGCGAACGGAACAGATTTTTGAAATTGGCACATTCAGCCTGGAAGCGTTAGAGGAGCCCAAGCGTTTGGGAAAAGCGTTTGACGGATGGTATTTGGATCCGGAGTGCGAGATGCCGTTTTCGGGGGCTGTGCAAGAGGAAAAGGCTGTGGAATTGTATGCGGGGTGGAAGGAATTCCCCGGATATTTTTGTGACGGTACGGGGTACGTGAGCGGTTATTCGGATAGGGCGCTGGTATTGACAGATGGCTTAGTAGCGCTCCCTGCCCATGAAAGTTGTGTAGGACTGAGAGAAGGAGCATATGCGGGAATCGAGGAAGAAATATTTGAAGTGTATATTCCAGCCAATATTACAGAGATTGAAGCGGACGCGTTTTCAGCGATGCCAAATCTGCTGTTTATCCAGGCGGCGGAAGGAAATCCTTCATACTATAGTGAAAATGGGATATTGTACCATAAAGACGGAAGCTTGGCGGCGATGCCGATGGGGAGAGGTTGATCTGAGAAAGTGTTTCAAAGGGGCTGGAGCGGCTGGCGCTCCAGCCCCTTTCTGGTTCGCCCGCCATGGGCAGGCTCTAACGGGTGAAAGTCCCGA
>CABPCP010000063.1 GCA_902406105.1 uncultured Mordavella sp. | reverse complement strand
AAGTTTTCAATGTGCAGTTACAACTTCAATGTTGCAGTAAGGATTTCAATTAACCTGCCGGGCAGGAATGATGGAAAACCATACTCTTTGGGCATGGTTCTGTATGAAAACCAAGTATTAGACGAGGGAGCAAAGGCCCGCTTATAATGTAGGTGCAGAGCAGGAAGGTCCTGTGACTGCACTTACTTTATATATTGCTTTGTGAGAAAGCGGACCAAAAAGGAGGAACACAAACATGAAGCGAAGACTTGTCAGTATATTACTTGTAGGAATTCTGATATTTTCGATCAATGGCTGCGGAAGCGCAGAAGAGGAAGCCCCGGCAGAGAACTCCCAGCAGGAAGAGGCGGCGCCGGAAGATACAGAGGGAGAGGATGAAACTGCCTCCCAAGCAGAAGGAAACACGGACGCTTCTGTCCTGGTAGCTTACTTTACCTATGGAGAGAATGCGGATCTGCCGGAGGACGTGGACGCATCTTCCAGCGCCAGCATCCAGAGCTGCAATGGCGAGACAACAGGAAATACAGGTCTGGTCGCCCACATGATCAGCGATGCGCTGGGCGCGGATCTTTTTTCTATCCAGACCACGGAACCCTACCCGGACAACTATGACGATACGGTAGACCAGGGACAGGAAGAGCAATGTTCGGATGAAAGACCTCAGCTTGCGTCTCAGCTGGAAGGTTTGGACGGTTATGACACCATTTTCCTGGGATATCCTAACTGGTGGGGAGATATGCCGATGGCGGTCTATACCTTCCTGGAGACCTATGATCTGTCCGGAAAGACGGTGATTCCCTTCGTGACCTCCGGCGGCAGCGGCTTCTCAGGAACCGTGGAAGAGATTGAGAGCTTACAGCCGGATGCCCAGGTAGAGGAAGGCATTGCCCTTGGAGCCTCAGAAGCGGCAGAGGCCCAGGGAGAAGTGGAAGACTGGCTGGACAGCCTTGGGTATTAAAAAGCAGGGAGGAATTTAGATGAAACCAGTGTTGAAATGGAAAATGCTGATCGATCTAGTCATGACGGTATGCCTTCTCTTCCAGATGGCATATATGCTGGTGGGGAATACGGTCCATGAGTGGATGGGAGCCGGGATGTTCCTTCTATTCCTGATCCATCATGGGCTGAATTGGAGGTGGTACCGGAACTTGTTCCGAGGCAAATATATGCCGGCCCGAATCTTGCAGACGGCGGTGAATTTCCTGGTATTGCTGTGTATGCTGGGATTGATGGTAAGCGGGGTTCTTCTGTCCAGAGATGTTTTTGTATTCCTTAACGTGCAGGGACATTCAGGGACTGCCAGGATCCTCCATATGCTGTCGGCTTACTGGGGCTTCCTTTTGATGAGCGTCCATATCGGCCTGCACTGGGGTATGGTTCTGGGAGTGATAAGAAACAGGGCGGGGCAAAAGGGAACTTCTCCGGCCAAAAGATGGGGGCTTCGAGCGATCGGAGCCGCGGCAGGGATCTATGGACTCTATGGATTCCTGAAGCACGATATTGCTTCCTATCTGTTTCTGCGCAGTTTGTTCGTGTTTTTTGATGGATCACAGCCTCTATGGTTGTTCCTGATAGAATATCTTGCTATAATGTGCCTGTGGGCGCAGATCGCCTGCTATCTGGCGCGGGGTCTCCAGAAGATCCAAAGCCTCGGAGGAAGGACTGGCGCCGGAAAGAAATAACAAGATCAAAGGAGCAGCAGATGAAGAGGATGATCAGAAGCCTTATCATAATACTGACACTTGGTTCTCTGACGGCGTGCGCGTCAGCGGGGCAGGAGGCGGAGCAGTCCCAGGTGAGTTTCTTTGCCATGGATACCTATATGACGCTGACGGCCTACGGAGAAGGCGGAGAAAAGGCCTTAGGAGATGTGCGGGAAGAGATCCAAACACTGGAGAGCGAATGGTCTGTGACAGATACGGAAAGCGAGATCTATCAGGTCAATCACAGCGGCGGAAATCCGGTGGAATTAAGCGGCGATACCGCGAAGGTTGTAGAGTTTGCCCTGGATATGGCCAAGAAGACGGAAGGGGCCTTGGACCCGACCATCTATCCGGTGCTGGAAGCCTGGGGATTTACCACAGATGAAAATCGGATTCCAGAGCCGGAAGAACTTCAGGCACTGCTGGAGCATGTGGGCTATGAAAACGTAGAGCTGAATGGACAGGAGATCCTGCTTCCAGAAGGGATGGAACTGGATCTGGGAGCCGTAGGCAAAGGCTATGCGGGAGACGTGGCGGCAGAAATGCTGGAAGAGCAGGGGATCACATCCGCGCTCTTAGACTTGGGCGGCAATATCCAGGCGATCGGGTCCAGACCTGGCGGCGGAGATTGGCGTCTTGGCATCCGCAATCCCTTTGGCGATGGACAAGTGGGAATGCTGACGGTCTCCGACTGCGCGGTGGTCACATCAGGAAGCTACGAACGGTATTTCGTAGGGGAAGATGGCAGGGAGTACTGCCATATCATTGATCCGGCGACCGGATATCCGGTGGACAATGGATTGGTTTCCATGACGATCGTGACAGAGGAGGGAAAGGTGGCCGATGCCCTTTCTACGTCCATGTTTGTGAAAGGATTGGAAGAAGCGGAAGAATACTGGCGGGAGCACCAGGATTTTGAGATGATCGCCATTACCAAGGAAGGAGAAGTGTATGTGACGGAAGGGCTGGAAGACCGGTTTACACTGGGCAGTTCTTTTGAGAATATGGAGCTTCATATCGTGGAGGCATAGGGAGAGCTGATGACGATCGTGACAGCAGACTGCAGGCAGGCGCCTGCAGTTTTTTTGCGCGATACGCCGGACTGAATCAGTTACAAAAAATAAAAATTTTTCAAAATCCTCTTGACCGGTTGTTACAACCGGTTGATACAATCACAGTGTAAAGAGAAAGAAGAACAAACATCAACCAGACAGGAGGATTTTACTATGGATGCATTTACATTTACTTACCCCACAAAAGTTTATTTTGGAGAAGGAGCCGCAAAGAAAGCGCTGGGAGCGGAACTGGCCAAGGCTGGGAAGACAGTCATGCTGGCCTATGGAGGGAACTCTCTGAAAGCCAACGGCATCTATGACGAGTTAAGAGGAATCCTGGAAGAAGCGGGAAAAGAAGTGGTCGATTTCCCAGGCATCATGCCCAATCCAACTTACGCGAAAGTCCAGGAGGGAGCGGCGCTGGCCAAGGAGAAGAAGGTAGATTTTATCCTGGCCGCAGGCGGCGGAAGCGTGATCGACTGCTGTAAAGTCATTTCCGCCCAGGCAAAACTGGATCAGGATATCCGGGAAATGGAATATACCTCCTATCAGTTCCCTACAGACGGGATTCCTATGGGAGCTGTGGTGACTGCTTCCGGAACCGGGGCGGAGATGAACGCCGGCGCGGTCATCACCTGCGAAGACTTAAATTGGAAAGGACTGATTGTTGGAAAGGGCGCGGAATTTGCCATCCTGGATCCCGCTTACACGGCTTCTGTTCCAAGAAACCAGGTGCTTTCCGGAGCCTTTGATACGCTGAGCCACGCTATGGAAACCTATCTTGGACAGTCAGACCAGGACAATGTATCGGATGAAGTGGCCCTGGCGGTTATGCGCAATACGGTAGTCAACATGCGCCGTCTGCTGGCGGATGTCAATGATATGCAGGCAAGGAGCAATCTGATGTGGGATTCCGCAATGGCGGAAAACGGCATCTTAAAAGCGGGGCGCCTGACAGACTTCCAGGCGCATCAGATCGAGCATCAGCTTGGAGCGTATACGGACTGCAACCATGGACAGGGACTGGCTGTGATCCACCCGGTATACTACCGGCACATTCTGAAAGACGCGAGGGAGAAATTCACCCGTTTTGCCAGGGAAGTATTTCAGGAAGAAACAGCGGAAGAAGGAATTGAAGCTTTGGCCTCATTTATCCAAGAATGCGGCCTTCCAACCCGTCTTGGCCAGTTGAGATCCAAGGCAGAAATCACGCCGGATATCCTGCGCAAAGTGGCGGATACCTGCAATATCATCAAATGTGGCCCTCGTGAATTGAGCCGGGATGAGATCTATGAGATCCTGATGGAATGTAAGTAGGAGGGAAAAGGTTAGAAAGGGGACAAATGCTATGAAAAGAAAGATCATCAGTATCCTTTTAACGATTGCGCTGGCCGCCGCGCTGACTGCCTGCGGCCAGACCCAGAACAGCGCGGAAACGCAGACGGAAAGCGGGAATGTACTGATCGCTTATTTTTCCTGGTCAGGGAATACCGCTCAGATGGCTTCCTCTATCCAGGAGCAGACAGGAGGGGATCTGTTTGAGATTCAGCCGGTGACTCCTTATCCGGAAGATTACAGCGAATGTGGAGATGTGGCCCTGGAAGAGCGGGACAGCAACGCAAGGCCAGAGATCCAGAACCTGCCAGAGTCCCTGGAGGGTTATGATACCCTTTTTATCGGCTATCCGATCTGGTGGCATACCGCGCCGATGATCATAGGGACATTCCTTGAGAATTATGATCTGACAGGCATCGATGTATATCCGTTTACCCAGTCTGCTTCTATGGACACGGAACAGTTTGATAATTCCATGGAATTTGTCAGAGGATGCGCGGGAAATGGAACGGTCCATGATGGTCTGTTTGTGGATGCGGAAGATACAGAGGCGATCAGCGCCTATCTGACGGAAAATGGATTTGGCGAGTGAAGAGATGAGATGACCTATGAATACAAAAGCCAGGAGCTGTATGCCAGGCGGGGAGATCACCGGATCTACGGGATCATCTATATCCCAGAAGACGCCGACGGACCGTTGCCGGCGGTGATCTTCTCCCATGGCTTTGGAGGAAACTATCAGGTGGGAATTCCTTACGCCCAGGCCCTGGCCCAGAGAGGCTATGTGGTTTACTGTTTTGATTTCTGCGGAGGTTCACCGGGAAGCCGGAGCGATGGCTCTACGCTGGAAATGTCCTTATTTACGGAGCAGGAAGACCTGGAAGCAGTGATACGCATGATCCAGGGACTGGATTATGTGGATCGGGAGCAGTTATTTCTGATGGGGACCAGTCAGGGGGGAGCCGTATCTGCCATTACCGGCGCGGATCATGAAGAAGAGATCCGTGGGATGATCCTCCTGTATCCGGCCTTTATCCTGGCAGACCGGGCAGGCGAGATGTTTTCCAGCAGACGGGAGATCCCGGATACGATGTACTTCCTCTGGATGGAAGTGGGGCGGGCCTATTTCGAACCCTTGATCGGCTATGATATTTATGGAGAGATCAGCCGTTATGAAAAAGATGTGCTACTGCTCCACGGCGACCAAGACAGCATAGTTCCTCTTTCTTCTTCAGAACAGGCGCTGAAGGCATACCAAAGCGCGGAATTAGAAGTCATATCCGGGGCTGGGCATGGATTCTACGGCGAGGAAGAAGAGCAGGCGGTGGAATCGATTCTGACATATTTAGAAGAACATAGAAAAGGAGGAAATTAAAATGATTTTTTATTTCACCGCTACAGGCAACAGCCTGTATGCGGCAAAATATCTGGAGGAAGAGAGGATCAGTATCCCCCAGATCATTGACAAGGAGCACTTAGAGTTCCAGGCGGACAGGATTGGGATAGTCTGTCCGGTATATGGCCATGAGGTCCCCCAGATGGTACAGGACTTCTTGGCAAAGGCTTCTTTTGAGACCGATTATTTCTATATGGTGCTGACCTATGGAAACCGGCATGGCGGGGCGGCGGAACTGGCCTGGAAGCTGTGCCGGAAATGCGGGATCCAGCCAGATTATATCAATGTTTTAATGATGGTGGACAACTGGCTTCCTAGTTTTGATATGAATGAGCAGAGGGCCATCGATAAGAAGGTGGATGACCATCTGGAAGTGATCAAGAAAGAAATCGAAGGAAGAGTCCATAAGATCTCAGAGGTGACCGATACCGACCGGGCGGCTCACCAGCAGTTCTTGGAAAACCAGTCAAAACTTCCGGCAGATCTGTGGCAGCATCTGATCACCGTGGGGGAAGGCTGCGTAGGCTGCGGACTTTGTGAACAGGTCTGTCCTTCCGGATCTATCCGTGTGGAACAGGGGAAGGCGGTACATATTCCAGGACAGTGCCAGACCTGCCTGGCCTGCGTCCACCACTGTCCCCAGAAGGCGGTGGGGCTTACGGTTCCTGAGAAGAATCCAGAGGCCAGATACCGGAATGAGAAGATCGCGCTGAAAGAGATCGCGGCGGCCAACAGCCGGAAAGGAGGCAGTACAGAAGAAGCGTGAAGAATCCGTTGATCGTATATTATTCTATGGATGGAAATACAAAGATGATCGCAGAGATGATCCAGGCAGAAACAGGAGCTGACATCGCCTGTCTGGATACAGTGGTCCCTTATGAGGGTACAGATCAGGAGATCGCAGCCCAGGGGAAGGCGGAAGTAAACGAAGGATATACGCCCAAGCTCAAGCCTCTGGGGGTATCCCTGGACGCCTATGGCACCATCATCCTGGGAACCCCTACTTGGTGGTACACCATGGCCCCGGCAGTCCTTTCGTTCCTGCGGGAAAATGATCTGTCAGGGAAAAGGGTGATCCCCTTCCAGACTCATGCGGGATGGCCGGGACATGGACTAAAAGATATAGAAGAGGAGCTTCCGGGAGCTGTAGTAGAAAAAGGAAAGATGATACAGTTCAGTGCACAGGAATTTGGGAAATTGGTAACGCCTAAGAAGGAGATCCAGCGCTGGATCGCGGAGTTGTAAGATGAATACACGAAAGAAGATCGACATGATAATGGCAGCCCTGATGATCCTGACCATGTCCTATCAGGCCACTGGAAATCTATTTCATGAGCTGGCGGGAGTCCTGCTGCTATTGCTGTTTCTTGTTCACAATGTGATAAACCGGAAATGGTACGCCAGCCTTTTCAAAGGAAGATATTCCGGCTGCCGGAAAGTCCTGCTTACCGTAAATATACTGACGCTTTTTTGTATGCTGGCGGCTATGGGGACAGGAATCTATATATCCCAGCGTTTGTTTGCGCCCCTGTGGGGAATGAGGGAAGCTTATCTGATTCGTCCCCTGCATGTGGCCGCGGGAAGCTGGGGAACGATCCTGGTCTCCATCCATGGAGGGCTGCACATTTCTCTGCCAGAGAAAAGGAAGCCTCTTATGCTCGTGGAAGGGATCGTGACGGCGATCCTTGGAATCTTGGCATTTATCGCGCTGGATATGCCTTCCCGGCTGATCCTGCGGGATACGGGCATGTACTGGTCCTATCCGGGAGTTCTGCTGTTTGCCGCCAATGCCGCAGTGATGTCCCTTTTCATGGGAATTGGGGCGGCAGCGGGAGATTTTCTCAAGAAACAAATTTCAATAAAAAGGAGATGAAAGAGAATGAAAAAAAGAAAAATAACCGCGCTGCTTCTGTGTGCGGCAGTAATTTTTACACTCACCGCCTGCGCGGGCCAGGAGGAATCCGGCCCGTCTGTGTCCCTGGAAGACACTGAGGATACGGCCGGCACGCCTGCGGGAGGAGACAATATTTTGATCGCCTACTTTTCTGTGCCGGAGACAGACGGCACGGACACGGTGGCTGGCGCAAGCCGGGTGTCTGTGGATGGTCAGGTAATGGGAAATAATGAGTATGTGGCCCATCTGATCCAACAGCAGACAGGAGGAGATCTATTTGCCATTGAGACTGAACAGGAATATCCCGGAACCCATGATGAGCTTCTGGACTTTGCGTACAATGAGATGACAGAAGAGGCCCGGCCGGCGCTGGCCTCTCAGATCGAGAATCTGGACAGCTATGACACCATTTTCCTGGGATACCCAAACTGGAACGCAGATCTGCCGATGCCGCTCTACACCTTCCTGGAAGAATATAACCTTAGCGGCAAGACGATCATTCCTTTTACCACTCACGGAGGAAGCGGATTCTCAGGAACTATAGAGACCATTGGGCAGATGCAGCCAGATGCCGCAGTGATCGAAGACGGGCTGTCCATCTCCCGCAACGCCGTACCGGATGCGGCGGGAGAAGTGGCAGACTGGGTGGATGGATTGGAGTTGTAAAAAAAGGCGGGATTGTGCTAGAATAATGGCAGATTTACAAAAAGTGAGGTGTTTGCCATGAGCAGAGAAGTAGTAGAGTACGTTGCAGAGAAGAGCAAAGAACTGATCCAGGCGCCCAGTTGTTCCCAGGAAGCCAAAGACGCGGCAAAGGCTTGGCTTGACGCGGTGGGAACCGACCGGGAAGAGGAAGAGACCAAGAAGTATTTCGCGGAGCTGGAAGAAGATATTGTAACGGTAGACGGTCTGATCGCTTTTGCGGAATCTGAGGCGGGAGCGAAAGTGTTTGGCGATAAGGCGCCGGGCGTGGCGGAACATGCCAGACAGATCAAGGCGGAAGGGGCAAAATATTGTGACTGCCCAGCCTGCGCCGCGGTAGAAGCAATCCTTGCGAAGAAGGAGGAACTGCTGTAAGGAGAAGGCGGTTTCCAAAATGAATCTAAGACCGCTGTATGGGGAAACCTGTACAGCGGTTTTTCTATGCGTTTTTGGCATTTTTCTGCATGCAGTATAAGCATTTGTATATGTAAAAATGGGACGTATAATAAAGGTATAGAAGAAAAGGAGATGAGCAAATGAAGATCATTATATTAGAAGGAAGCCCCAATCGAAAAGGCTCCTCCAACATGCTGGCAGAGCAGTTCGCAAAAGGCGCAAAGGAGGCAGGGCATACGATTGAAGTCATTGACGCGGCGCATGGGGATATCTATCCCTGCACCGGATGTATCCACTGCGGATATGAGGGACCCTGCATCCAGAAGGATGACATGGAAGAAATCAGGAAGAAGATCCTGGAAGCGGACATGATGGTATTCGTGACCCCTCTGTATTACTATGGCATGTCGGCCCAGCTTAAGATTCTGGTGGACCGTTTCTGCGCGTTTAACAGCAGCATCCACAGAAAAGGTATGAAATCAGCGATGATCGCGGCGGCATGGAACAGCGATGATTGGACCTTCGAAGCGCTGGAAGCGCATTATGAGACTCTGGTGCGGTATCTGAACCTTAAGGACGAAGGAGCAGTCTGGGGAAAGGGCTGCGGGACGCCGGAGATGACCAGACAGTCGAAATATATGGAAGAAGCTTATGAATTGGGAAGAAGACTTGGAGACTAAGAAGACAGAGCAGGGAGGAGAAACCATGAAATATGTAAAACTTGGAAATTCAGACCTGAAAGTATCCCGCATCTGTATGGGCTGCATGGGATTTGGAGACGCCAAGAACGGTCAGCATAGCTGGACTCTGGATGAAGAACATTCCCGCCAGATCATCAAAAGAGGGCTGGAACTGGGAGTGAATTTTTACGATACGGCGATCGCGTATCAGAGCGGGACAAGCGAGCAGTATGTGGGAAGGGCGCTTAGAGATTACGCGGGGCGTGATGAAGTGGTGGTGGCGACGAAATTCCTTCCCCGTACCCAGGAAGAGATCCAAGAAGGGATCTCCGGACAAAAGCATATAGAGAAAATGATCGATAAGAGCCTGTCCAATCTGGGGATGGACTATGTGGATCTGTACATTTATCATATGTGGGATTACCAGACTCCGCTTTATGACATCATGGATGGGTTAAATAGAGTCGTGAAAGCGGGAAAAGCGCGGTATATCGGCATATCCAACTGCTTTGCCTGGCAGCTTGCGAAGGCAAATGCCCTGGCGGAGAAGGAAGGATTTGCCAGGTTCGTATCGGTGCAGGGCCACTATAATCTCTTGTTCCGGGAAGAAGAGCGGGAGATGGCGAAGCTGTGCGCAGAAGACAACATCGCCATGACGCCATACAGTGCGCTGGCAGGCGGTCGTCTTTCCAAACATCCGGGAGAAACCTCCAAACGGTTGGAGGAGGACAGCTACGCTAAGGTGAAGTACGATGGGACAGCCAAGCAGGATCGAGTGATCATTGACCGGGTGGCAGAACTGGCCGGCCGGCATAGGGTGTCCATGACGGAAGTATCCCTGGCGTGGCTTCTCACCAAAGTGACAGCGCCAGTGGTGGGCGCCACGAAGCGAAGCTATATCGAAGGAGCAGTGAAAGCCGTAGATCTTGCGCTGACCCAGGAAGAGATGGATTATCTGGAAGAGGCATATGTTCCACACAGACTGGTGGGAGTGATGGCCCAGAACACGAAAGCCGCCGCAAAGGAAGAACACGTGTGGTCCACAGGCAGCCAGGAGATTTGAGAAAGGCTGGTTTACAACAGAGGAAAGACCTCCTATAATGAAAGCAGTAATAATAGGAATGACAGAAAAAGGAGGGAATCTTATGAATCTGGATATGCTGGAACAGAAAGCGCCTGTGGTGAAAAAGCTGCGCAGGGCGGAAGAAGTGAGCTGGATCAATCCATACTATGGGAAGACCCAGGAAGCGCTGAAAGATATTGAATTATCGATGGCAGATGTGGAAGACGCGGCAAAGCGCCTTGCAAGATTTGCCCCGTTTATCCGCAAGGCGTTTCCGGAGACGGAAGAGGCGGGAGGCTTGATCGAGTCGCCTCTGCGGGAGATCCCTAAGATGAGAGAAGAATTAAATGCCGTTTGGAAGGCAGGGCTTCAAGGAAAGCTGCTGCTGAAAATGGATTCCCACCTGGCGGCCGCCGGTTCTGTGAAGGCGAGGGGCGGGATCTATGAGATCCTGAAGCACGCGGAAGATCTGGCCTTGGAACAGGGAATGATCCGGCAGGGAGAAAGCTATGAAAAGTTCGCGGATCCTTCAATGAAGGAATTTTTCTCCAAATACGCAGTACATGTGGGGTCTACCGGGAATCTGGGACTGTCTATCGGAATCATCAGCGCGGCTCTTGGCTTCCGGGTGTATGTCCATATGTCCCAGGATGCGAAGCAGTGGAAGAAAGACCTGCTACGGTCCAAAAATGTCCAGGTGATCGAATACGCGGGGGATTACGGAGCGGCGGTGAAACAAGGCCGGGAAGAAGCCCTGAAAGATCCCTGCAGCTATTTTGTGGATGATGAGAATTCGGTAAGCCTGTTTTTGGGCTATGCGGTGGCGGCCCTGCGGCTCCGGGGGCAGTTGGAGGACTTAGGCATCTTGGTGGACGAGGAACATCCTCTGTTTGTCTATATTCCCTGCGGAGTGGGCGGAGCGCCGGGGGGCGTTGCCTTTGGCCTGAAACTCCTGTATGGAGACCATGTACATGTATTTTATGAAGAACCGACCCAGGCATGCTGTATGGTCCTTGGGATCGCTACAGGACTTCATAGTGAGATCTGTGTCCAGGATATCGGTCTGTCGGGCAAGACGGAGGCAGATGGTCTGGCTGTCGGACGGCCTTCCAAATTCGTGGGCAAGACGGTGGAGCATCTCTTGAGCGGAGAGTTTACCATAGAAGACGAGAAGTTATACATATATATGAAAGAACTTCTGGATCAGGAAGGCGTCTTCATTGAGCCAAGTTCCTGTGCTGCATTTGCCGGACCATCCAGGATCGAGACCGATGAGGCGTGCGCAAGATATATCGAAGAACAGGGACTGACCGGACAGATGGGGCAGGCTGCCCATATCGTCTGGGCCACCGGAGGATCGTTGGTGCCGGAGGATGTGCGGGAGGCATATATCAAAAAAGCGATGGAAGCAGAAAAGAAATAGGAGGCAGACAGATACTAGCTCAATTCCAGACGTAGTAAAATTCAATTTTACTACGTCTGGAATTGAACTTTTTCGGGACTGGAAAAAGGAATTGACAGCGATTGCCCTCTTGTCTATAATTGATAAGGTACCTTATTAAAAGAAAGGGAATAGGATATATGCAGTTAAAAGACGAAGATGTGGTGGAGCTTTTCTTTGAAGTGATGAAGTTAAACCGCAGTTATTCAGAAGAGCGATACGGACGAATGGACGTCTACCGGGGACAGTACAGCTGTCTTTTTATATTGGAGCGAATCGGGCCCATCAGCCAGAAGAAGCTGGCGGACTGTCTGCGTATCCGCCCTTCTTCCGCGGGAGAGATCCTGGGGAAGTTAGAACAGAAGGGATTGGTGCAAAGGACAGTTTCCGCGAAGGACAAACGGATCATACTGGTATCTTTGACGGAGGAAGGCAAACGGAGCGCCGAACAGGTGCGGAAAAACCGCGCCATCGCCCACAAAGAAATGCTGTCTGGCCTTGATGGGGAAGAGAAAGAGCAGTTTTATCGGGCATTGACGAAGATCCGGGACTATTATCTGGGACAGGAGGAGACACACAGCAATGGAGTATAAGATAACAGACCGAAAACGAACGATGATATTTATCAATATTGTGATCACGTGCATCGCCTCATCTATGCTGGCGACGGCGCTGACAACGGCGCTGCCGTCTATGATCACAGACCTGGAGATCAGCGTGACAACGGGACAATGGCTGACCAGCGGCTATTCCCTGGCAATGGGGATCATTATGCCGCTGACGGCCTTCCTCATTACCCGTTTCCCTACGAAACGTTTGTTTCTGACGGGAATGATCTTGTTCATTCTGGGACTGGCTCTGTGTGTGATCGCGCCAAACTTTCCGGTGATGATGGCGGCCAGGATCCTGCAGGCATGTGGAAACGGAATCCTGACCTCTATGTCCCAGGTGATCATTCTGACGATCTTCCCTCTAGAAAAACGGGGAACGGCCATGGGATGGTATGGCCTGTCTGTGGGGGCGGCCCCGGTCATTGCCCCGACGCTGGCGGGAATCATCGTGGACTTGTTTGGATGGAGAGCGATCTTCTATATTTCGATAGGAATCATGCTGGTTTCCTTTATCTGGGCGCTGTTTGCCTTTGACAATGTACTTGGGACAGCTAAGAAGAAATTTGACATGATCTCCTTTGGGATCAGTATTTTTGCCTTTGGCGGAATCACCCTTGGCATTGGCAATATTGGAACCTATGACTGGACGAGCCCGCAGGCGCTGCCGGTTCTTGTGATCGGCTGCGTGGCGGCGGCGCTGTTTGTGTACCGGCAGCTTCATTTGGAAGAACCTTTTTTGGAACTGCGTATTCTGAAGAATAAAGATTATGCGGTCAGCGTGATCGGCAGTATGCTGCTTTATTTTGTCATGATGGGGTCTTCCATGCTGATGCCCCTTTACGCACAGTCTGTGATGGGATATTCCGCTACCGTCTCGGGCCTGATCGTACTGCCGGGGTCTGCGGTCATGGCGGTGGTCAGTCCATTTGCGGGGAAGATCTACGACAAGCTGGGGATGAAGATTTTATTTCTGGTCGGCGCGGCCTGTATGACTATCAGCTGCGGAGGAATGTGTCTGATCGCCATGGATACTCCGGTCTGGGTGGCGGCAGGATGGAATACCCTGCGCACCACAGCGATCGGATGCCTGATGATGCCTTTGGTGACTTGGGGAACCGAGAAGATCGGGTTCCGGATGACCGCCCACGGAACCGCTCTTTTGACGTCTCTTAGAACCGTCGCGGGAGCGGTCGGAACGGCTGTATTCGTAGGGATCATGACGGCGGTGCGGGAATCTTCTGTGGGTCGTTACGGGGATGCGGCGGGAGTACATGGCATTAATGTGACATTCTTCTGGATGGCGGCAGTATCGGCGCTGCTGGTATTGATCGGAATTTTCTTCGTTAAGCGGGAAGCGAAATAAAAAAGCGGAGGAACCTATCCCTGAGGCGGTTCCTCCACTTTGTTTTTGTCTTATTACAGCTTTTCACCTGTCAGCATTTCATATCCCTGAAGATATTTGTCGATGGTCTTCTGAACAATGTCTTCCGGAAGGGTCCAGTCGTTTCCGGGATTGGCTTTCAGCCAGTCACGGGCAAACTGTTTGTCAAAGGAAGGCTGTCCATGTCCCGGCTCATAGCCTTCTGCCGGCCAGAAACGGGAGCTGTCAGGAGTGAGCATCTCATCGCCAAGAACGATGTTGCCTTCTTCATCCAGTCCGAATTCAAATTTGGTGTCCGCGATGATGATGCCGCGGCTCAAAGCGTAGTCTGCGCACTTCTTGTAGAGAGCCAGGGTATAATCTCTAAGTTTTGCGGCATATTCTTCGCCTTTGCCTGGGAAATACTTTTCTAAGTGGGCAATGCTCTGCTCATAAGAAATGTTCTCGTCATGATCGCCGATCTCCGCCTTGGTAGAAGGCGTATAGATTGGTTCCGGCAGTTTGTCAGATTCCTTCAGTCCTTCCGGCAGTTTGATCCCGCAGACTGTCCCGTTTTCCTGGTAGCTGGCCCAGCCGCTTCCGGTAATATAGCCCCGCACGATGCACTCGATGGGAAGCATGTCAAGCTTCCGGCACATCATGCTGTTGCCGTCGAACTGCGGCTGCTGGAAGAATTCCGGCATATCTTTTACGTCTGTGGAGATCATGTGATTGGGAAGGATATCTTTGGTCATGTTGAACCAGAATTTGGACATCTGGGTCAGGACGGTTCCCTTCTTTGTCACGTCATTCTTCAGGATGACATCAAAACAACTGATCCGGTCGGTAGCCACCATGATCAGGCTGTCTCCATTATCATAGATTTCACGTACTTTTCCTTCTTTGATTGGTTTCATAGTACATCCCTTTCTATACTGTTGTAGTTTGATTTATGATCCTCTAAATAATAGCAAAACAGATTTCCAAACAAAAAGCAATAGGAATTTTTCAAAAAATGAAAAAAAGGCTTGATTTTTGTTAAAACTTTGTTATAATAATATTTGTTCGCTGGCAAACATGCGGACAGAAGCAGTGCGGATTGGTGTAATGGCAGCACAGCAGACTCTGACTCTGTTAGTAGAGGTTCGAGTCCTCTATCCGTAGTTCCTTGGCAGGGGCGCCGGAGGCTTGGAGAAAAGAGCATCCGGTCATTTATCGGAGTGTGGCTCAGCTTGGTAGAGCGCTACGTTCGGGACGTAGAGGTCGCAGGTTCAAATCCTGTCACTCCGATTTACCCCCGTTTTTACGGGGGTTTTTCATTTTCATAAGGTTAAAAAGCCGGTTGGCTTTGGTTGGGATTATCCAGCGCATGTCAGATTTTTGAATTTGGAATTGCGTGTTTGGATAATCTTTTTCTTTTCATCAAGTTTTGAAGTATCATAAGTATAATATTTTTCGTTTACTTCTTCCGTATGCCCAAGCATACTCGCAACGACTGATTTAGGCGTTCCGCTGACTTGCAGGTCAGAACTGGTCGTTTTCCTAAGTTTGGTAATACCACCGCCACAGAGACCGTTTTCTCTGCATATTCTTGTCATACAGTCAGTAATATTTCTGGCATGAGTATATCCGCCGTTTCCGTCTGTAAAAATCCATTCGCATAAAATCCCATGTTCAACCTGCATATGGCGTATCCGTGTGAGAAGTCCTGTGATTTGCTCGTCAATGGGATACACTCTGGACTTTTTTGTTTTGGTTTTCCCGACAGAAAATTCATTTTTCAAGCGATTATGTTTTGCTGATTTGTTAATGCTGATTACACCGTTTGTAAAGTCCGACCACTTCAATGTTGACAGTTCGCTTACTCTCATGCCTGTATAAATAGCTAATTCAATAGCATAGGCAGGCATATAAGTAGGAGTATTTGTATAATAGCCTTTTAATGCCTTTAAAATGGTTGCAAGTTCATTATCTGTGTAGTACTCTTTGTCGGTTTTCTCTGCCACTACACAATGCTTTGAAAATTCTTTTGCTTCAAGAAACTCTGTGGGATTTTCAATAATGATTTTTTCAATTCTTGCATATCGAATCACATTCTTTATGTAGCCAAAAAATTTACGGCAGGTTTCCTTACATAATTCCAATTCTTTAATGGTCTCCAGTATAAAGCGTCTTATCGTATTTTCATTTATCTGGTTGATTGGTGTTTCAGCAAACTCTGTGCCCTCAAAGAATCTTTTACAGTCGGTATTGTATTTGTAAATGGAATTATCATCCAATTCCAAATCTTTTACCTTGCGCCACATATAGTATACTTCCAAAAATGTAGGACAACTGTTCTCCTGATTCTTTTTTTCATTTTCAGCATTAACGTAATATTCAACTATTCTATTGTCTAATTTTTCTTGGCTGATACTTTCTATCTGTTTTCCCTTTGGCTTATCAACTCCTTCTTTTGGTAAATAACTGTACCATTTGCCGTTTTTACCTTGCCAATAGTTATACATTTTTTTGTGTAAATCAAGAACTTGTTTTTTTGTCATGTCAATCTGTTCTTGCATATCCGTCAGTGAAAGTATACCATTTTGTAATTCTTGATACAATACTCTTAGTGACACAACTCTTACATGGAGAGCGTTCGTGCATTGGAGAACTTCAAAATCATTCAGCTTAATCACAACGGTCACGCTCTTTTCTGATTTTGATGTATGTAACACCGCTGTCCTTCAGATATGTGCCGTTGGATATAAGAGATTTTGTATCATATATCTGTCGAGTATACTCTTTT
>CABPCP010000062.1 GCA_902406105.1 uncultured Mordavella sp. | reverse complement strand
GTCGATGGTCTGTCCGGTTTTCTCACTCTCCACATCCACCACCTGGCCGCCTTTATTTTTTTACATTTTTTTGTTGACATTTCTTTTGGGTTATAGTATTATCTTTTTTGGACGATTTAATCGCCATGCGGAAGTGTCGGAACTGGCAGACGAGCAAGACTAAGGATCTTGTAGCTTTCGGGCTGTGTGGGTTCAAGTCCCATCTTCCGCATTTTTTATTTCCCTTGAAAAGGAGTCGGATTCCATTTTCAAGGGTTTTTTTATTTTCTCCCTCCGCCGATTTTCTGGCAGATTCCCGCAAAATAGCGTGACGGTTTTGATGATTTCGTTTGCTGTGCGATTGGCCTCCCTTTTTGGAAGGCTTTTTCTTCGGCATTTATGTAAGAAATAAAATTACGAAACAAGTTTAGTAAAACAATAAAATTGTAGGATGTGTCGGAAAATAGTTTCGTTTCGTTGAAATATTGAAATAAAATGCACAAAATGCTAAGATTTAGAAAAATTGAAACAGGAAAACGAATCGGAAGAAGATAAGTAAAGGGAATGAGTAGATGAACATACACGACATTGCAAAACTTGCCGGTGTATCAGCCTCCACTGTATCCAAGGTCATGAACGGAAAAGATAAAGATATTAGTGACAAGACAAAGCAGAAGGTTCTGGAAGTGATCGAGCAGGAGCAGTATGTTCCTTATTTGAAGTTCCGGGAAAAGGAAGGGCTTAAAAGCCACTTGATCGGCCTGGTGATGAAGAAGTATAACCGAGAAGGCGCCCAGATCGTTAGAAGCGCTCAGAAAGAAGCGGCGGAGAAGGGGTATGGACTTTTGGTCCGCTTCGCGGATAACTTGGAGGAAATACAGGAATGTATTGACGATATGATAAAAAAGGGGGTCGCGGGGCTTCTTGTAGATTCTGAGAAACTGCTCAACACCCGGAAACTGGAGGATGTTACCGTTTATTTAAATCAGACAAAGGAGTTTGATGACCGACAGAAGGCTACTTTCTATTATCGGCTTTCAGAGGCGGGCAGACTGGCGGCGCAGCGTTTGATGCAGGAAGGCCATGAACGGATCGCCTGTGTCACCATGACAGGAGAACGGACGATCCAGGACGGTTATCAGATCGCCATGAGGGAAGCGCACCTGGCAATTCAGCCTTTGTGGGTTTACGAGGGCCGATCTTTGGAAGAAATAGAGGATTATGGAATCCAGCAGTGCCTGGAAGAAAATGTGACAGCAGTAATCTGCGGCTCCCAGGAGATTGCCGGCTGCTTCTATAAAGCGGTAGAGAGACTGCAGATCGCTATGCCGGACTCTTTGTCTATCATCGCCGTCGGAGACGGAAGGTGGATGGAGATCCTGGCAGACGGGATTACAGCCGTTCGCCTTCCTGCCGAAGAAATGAGCCGGGAAGCGGTGGATTATCTGGTAGAGATGATTCAGGGGAAAAAGCAAGTGGAAGTCATGCGGAAATTCTCCCCTTCTATTGTGGAAAGAAACAGTATCATGGGATCTCCCAGAGAGAAACAGGGTGAGCGGATAGTAGTGGTGGGAAGCATGAATATGGATATTACCATCGAAGTCTCAAGGATTCCGCTGAAAGGGGAGACGCAGATCGCGGAAAAGGTCTACACGTTTCCCGGAGGAAAAGGAGGTAATCAGGCCGTGGGAGCTGGAAAGCTGGGCGGCCGGGTTTACATGATCGGCTGTGTGGGAAACGACTTGGATGGCAAACAGCTTTACAGCAGCCTGACAGAAAACCATGTCCATATGGAGGGCGTCCAGGTGAACGCCTCTGTGCCAAGCGGGAAAGCTTATATCAACGTAGACCAAAATGGAGAGAGTACCATCGTGGTATATCAGGGAGCGAACCGGAGTTTAAGTATAGAACAGATCAACCGGTGCAGATATCTGTTTCAAAGCGCCAAATACTGTCTGCTGTCTCTGGAGATCCCGGAAGTGATCGCGGAATATACGATTAAGTTTTGCCGCAGGAATGATACGAAGGTGATTTTAAAACCTTCTGCCACCGACAAGATCAAAGAGGAACTGCTGAAAGACATCGCTTATTTTGTGCCAAATGAAAATGAGCTGCACAGGTTTGTGCCGGGACGGATGTCGCTGGAAGAAAAAGCCCAGTTTCTGTTTGAGAAAGGAATTGAAAATGTAATCGTAACCCTGGGAGAAAAAGGATGTTACCTGAAGAATCAAGATTACTCCATGTATTTTGATGGAACCGGATTTGAGGCGGTGGATACGACAGGAGGGGCGGATTCCTTTATCAGCGCCCTGGCCGTTTATCTCAGCGAGGGAAGGAGTTTGATCCACGCAATTGGTTTTGCGGTGTACGCATCGGGAATCAGCGTGACCAGATATGGGGTGCAGCCGGCGCTCCCGGATCGGAAGGCGGTGGAGATCTATGAAGATGAGATTTACTCAAGATATCAAATTTAGGATAGAAAATCAGAAGAAGAGAGGAGGGAACATGGAATGAAGAAAATCGTAGTTGTAGGAAGCCTGAACATGGATTGTGTCGTGGAGACTCCGGCAATGCCAAAGGCTGGAGAGACGATAGCGGGAAGAAGCGTGGCCCAGGTGCCTGGAGGAAAAGGCGCGAATCAGGCATATGCTATCGCTAAGCTGGGCGGCGATGTCCAGATGATCGGAGCTGTGGGGACAGATAGCTGCGGAACCGCGCTCAAGGAAAATCTGGAATGTGTAGGAGTCCGCACGGAAGGACTTGCGGTTCTGGAAGGAGAGAGCACAGGACAAGCGTTTATCACCGTGGATGATCAGGGAGAAAATTCCATTATCATCATTGCGGGTACCAATGGCCTTGTATCAAAGGAAATGATCGAGGAAAACCGCCATCTGATCGAAGAGAGCGATATCGTGATCATGCAGCTGGAAATTCCGCTGGAGGTGGTGGAATATGTCAAGGAACTGGCCGTAGAGCTTGGGAAGCTGGTGATCGTGGATCCGGCGCCGGCGGTAGAAGGGATCCCGGATCATTTCTGGAAAGGGATCGACTTCATCAAACCGAATGAGACAGAACTTGCGATCCTGACTGGACAGGAAAGGAATGGCCTGGAAGATCTTAAAGAAGGCGCGGGACAGATGCTGGACAAAGGCGTTAAGAATGTTCTGGTGAGCATGGGCGGCGAAGGATGCCTTTTGGTAAACAAAAAGGAAGCTAGATTCTTTCCGGCGCACAAGGTAAAACCGGTGGACACTACGGCGGCCGGCGACTGTTTTACCGCGGGATTTGCCCTGGCCCTGAGCCAAGGGAAGACTTGCGAGGAAGCTATTGCTTTTGGACAGAAGGCTTCCGCTATAGCGGTGACAAGAAAAGGAGCGCAGACTTCGATTCCGACTATGGAGGAAGTGGAGTCTTGCTGAGAAAAGGAGGAAGAACATGCAGAAACTGATTATTGACACAGACCCGGGAATTGACGACGCGCTGGCCCTTTTACTGGCTTTGTCAGCTAAAAGCGAACTGGAGGTTGAGGCGATCACCACGGTCAACGGAAATGTAGGCGTAGACCAGGTGACGAAAAATGTGTTCCGTATCCTGGACGTAGCCGGGAGAAGCGATATTCCAGTTTACAAAGGAAATGGAAAGCCTCTGATGCGGGAGAACGATAACTGTGAGGAATTCCATGGCGATGACGGGCTTGGGAATTTAGGCTTTAAAGAAGTGCCGGGAACTGTAAAAGAAGAACACGCTGTAGATTTTCTGATCCGGAAAGTGCGGGAGGAAAAAGGCGAGATCACACTGGTTCCCATTGGTCCTCTTACAAACATTGCTCAAGCGGTGCAGAAGGATCCGGAATTTGCTAAGAACGTCAAAGAGGTAGTGATCATGGGAGGCGCTGAGCATGGCGGCAATATGTCGCCTCATGCGGAATTTAACTTCTGGACGGATCCTGAAGCGGCGAAGATCGTCTTTCAGGCGGGATTCGAGCGCGTGACTATGGTAGGGCTGGATGCCACTAACTATGTGTTCTTAAGCCCGACCCTGAGAGAACTTTTGTATCTTATCAATACGCCGGTATCCAGATTTATCCATAAGATCACCCGGGTTTACGCAGACGGACACTGGGAGATCGAGAAGAAACTGGGCTGCGAGCTGTGTGACGTTTTGACCATCGCTTATCTCTTGGACCGGAATGTGGTAGAAAAGGTAGATGCCTTTGTAGATGTAGAGACCAGCGGGCTGTGTGACGGCGCTTCTGTAGTCTATCGGACCAAATATTATCCGGACAAGAAGAAAAACTGCGAAGTGGCGGTAAAAGCTGACACAAAGCGATTTTTTGAGATCTTTTTTGGTTATCTGTTCCCAGAGCATATGGATGTGGCAAGGGAACTGATATAGAAGGAAATGAGAAACCAAGTATAACGAAAGAGAGGAATGAAAAACATGAGCAACGAAAAAAAAGGATTAAAAGCAGACTTTAACCTGATCACGATCTTGATCATCCCGATCGCGATCGCTATCAACTTTATTGTAGGGAACCTGGTACTGACTTTGAAGCTGCCTCTTTATCTGGACAGCATTGGAACCTTCCTGGTAGCAATCCTGGCCGGGCCGTGGGTAGGAGGATTGACCGGACTCTTAAGTATCGCGATCAACTCTATCGCGGACCCATCTCTGTTCCCGTTTGCTCTTTCTGCCGCGGCGACAGCAGTCCTGGCTGGTATCCTTGCAAGAAAGAAAATGTTCACAAGTTTTGGAAAATTCGTGATCTCCGCGATCCTGGTAGCAGTTTTGGCAGTGATCATGAGTGTGATCATTTCCTATGCGTTCTTTGGAGGGTTTGATTCCAGCGGAAACTCGATCATGATCGGCGCTATGATGTCAGCGGGAATTCCGTTCTGGCCGGCTCAGGTGATCGGAAACTTTATCTCCGAGGTTCCGGACAAGTTTATCTCCCTTTTGGTGCCATACCTGGTAATCCGGGGAATGTCCGACAGGTATCTGTACAAATTCTCTAACGGCTCTGTATTCATCAATGCCAGAAAAGAGAAAAAAGAAGCAGGAAAATAATCAGAAATCAAGAGAAACGACAGAGGAGAAATGAAAATGAGTGAAAGGCAGAAAGGGGTCAAGGCCCTGAATCCATTGACGATCCTATATCTGGTCATTGCGCTGGCCGTGGTTTCTGCCATCTTTGACTATCGCGTGACCCTGGCCACAGTCGTAGTCATGATTGTGATCGCGGCAAGTGCGGGCGAGGGAGTGTCTTTTATCAAACTTTGGCTGAAATCCATCGTGCTGATCTGTGTGATCTGCTTCGTGCTCCAGTCTTTATTTATTCCGGGCGAAGAGGTGCTCTGGGAGTTCTGGGTGCTGCAGATCAAGATGGAAAGCGTGCAGAAGGCCATCGTACTGTGCTCTCGGATCATGGGGATCGGTTCCGCGATCCTTCTGGGAGGCAAGCTGATCGATATCAAGAAGCTGATGGTGATGTTGGAAAAAAGGGGAATGTCCCCTTCCGCAACCTATGTGCTGGTTTCCACTACCAATATCATCCCGCAGATGTCTAAGAAGATGAACGCGATCCTGGAGGCGCAGAAGTCCAGAGGAATTGAGACGGACAGCAACATTATCGTCAGGGCGAAAGCCTTCTTCCCATCAGTAGGCCCGCTGATCCTGAATTCACTGGTCAGCGCGGAAGAGAGGGCGATCACACTGGAGGCGAGAGCCTTTTCCGTACCCTGTAAGAAGACCACGTTGAAGGTAGTAGAAGATACACAGACAGACCGGATTATCCGCGGACTGATGATCGCGGCGGTAGTATTGGCGATTGGAGGGAAGATTGTTTTATGGATAGTATTCAGATAAAGAATTTAACATACCGGTATCCGACCTCCGAGGCAGATGTGCTGAAAGATGTTTCCTTTACCGTGAAAAAAGGCGAGCTGTGCGCCATCGTGGGCGCGAACGGAAGCGGGAAGACTACGCTTTGCAACGCCATTCGCGGATTTGTGCCAAAGTTTTACAAAGGGGAGATCTCCGGTGAGGTTTTGGTAAACGGAAGAGATGTAAAAGAAGATCCGGATGGGAAAAATGCGCTGGAGATCGGATTCGTTTTCCAGAACCCCTTTACCCAGATCAGCGGGATCGCCAGCACGGTATATGAAGAGTTGGCGTATGGCTTGGAAAACATGGGAGTGGAGCCGGAAGAGATCCGTCAGAGGATCGAGCGGATCATGGAATTGACTAAGATTCAAGAATTCCGGGACAGAGACCCCTATCAGTTATCCGGCGGTCAGCAGCAAAGAGTAGCATTGGCGGCGATTCTGGTCATGGACCAGGATGTGCTGGTGATCGATGAACCTACCTCGCAGCTGGATCCGCAGAGTACCGATGATGTATTTGAGATCATCAAATTGATGAAGAGTATGGGAAAAACGATCGTCCTGGTGGAGCACAAGATGGAACAGATCGCGGAATATGCGGATCAGATCATTGTGCTGGATGGCGGACAAGTTGTGATGGAAGGAACGCCCAAAGAGGTGTTTTCTGATCCGGACTGTCTGAAGTACCATACAAGGCTGCCTCAGAGCACCCGGATCGCGCTGGAACTTAAGAAAGAGGGCGTAAATCTTTCAGAGATTCCCGTTACGGTTGAAGAGACGGTCGGGATGATTCGGACAGCAATGGAAGAATAAGAGAAAGGGCGTAGAGAAGATGGCATTAGTAGAAGTAAAAAACATTTCATACAAATATCCAAATGGCTATCTGGCGGTCGATGATGTGAGTTTTTCCATTGAAGCGGGAGAGAATATCGCGATCGTAGGGCAGAACGGAGCAGGAAAGACCACCACGGTCAAGATGCTGAATGGTCTGACGAAACCCTGCGACGGGGATGTGCTGATCGACGGAGACTCGACAAAAAATTATACTACGGCTCAAATGGCGAGACGGGTCGGTTATGTATTCCAGAATCCGGATGATCAGATCTTTAATTCCACCGTTTACAGCGAGATCGAGTACGGGCTTAAAAAAATGAATGTGGATATGGAAGAGAGTGAGCGAAGGATCAAAGATGCGGCGGCCTTGACTGGCATGGACAAGTATCTGGAGTCGAATCCTTATGATCTGCCTCTTTCCATCCGGAAATTCGTGACCATCGCTTCCGTCATTGCCAGCAACTGTGATGTGATGATCTTTGATGAGCCTACCGCGGGACAGGATCTGGACGGCTTGGATCGGCTTTCTGAGCTGAACAAGATCCTGACAGGGCGCGGGAAGGCGATCGTGACCATAACCCACGACATGGAATTTGTGGCCGATAACTATGAAAGAGTTATCGTTATGTGCAAGAAAAAGGTATTGGCGGACGGAAGAACGGAAGATGTCTTCTTTCAGAAAGACATTATGGAACAGGCGATGCTGAAGCAGCCGGCCCTCGTTCGGATCGCTACGAAGATCGGCATGAAAGAAAACACGTTGGATGTAAAAAAGGTGGCAGACTACATTAAGGCAAAACAGAAATAAGGGAAAATACATATAAGACCGGCGGGACGAAAGTTCCGCCGGTCTTTTTCGCAAAATCTGGCGAAAGTTGTGTTTCTGGAACAGTATTTTGTGTATAATGAGGATAAGAATCAGAAACCCTAAGAATCAGGGAGAGAACGCCTGTTTATAGAGTGTTTTATCCGGGAAAGGAGAGATGTTCATGCTGGAGAAACTGGATCTGACAAAGACGGTCAGTAAATCAGAATATAAAGAGAAGATGATGGAACTGGAACCAAAGCTTGGAAAGCTGCAGCGGGAGTGCAGGGAACTGGGGATTCCGGTGATGATCGCTTTTGAAGGATATGACGCGGCGGGGAAAGGCGTTCAGATCGCAGAGCTGATAAGGGCTTTAGATCCCAGAGGATTTGAAGTCCATGCGGTGAAAAAGGAGACGAAGGAAGAGCGGATGCATCCGTTCCTTTGGAGATTTTGGATGAAAATGCCGCCGAAAGGCCGGATCGCCATTTATGACAGCAGCTGGTACCGCAAAGTCCTGATCGACCGGTTTGATAAAAAGATCCGCAAAAAGGAAGTAGAGAACGCCTATCGGTCGATCCTGTCTTTCGAAGAACAACTGACGGCAGATGGAATGGTGATCATCAAGCTCTTTCTGGCTATCGACCAGAAAGAACAAAAGAAACGGTTCGCTAAGCTTCTGGAATCCAAAGAGACCGCGTGGCGGGTGGGGAAAGGAGACTTGAAGCGCAATAAGGAGTTTCCAAGATATGAGGCTATGAATGAAGAGATGCTGGCCCGGACGGATACCGAGTACGCTCCCTGGAATATTGTAGAGGCGTCAGACCGGCGGTTTGCCGCGGTTAAGATCTATACGATCGTGGAGCGGATCTTGTCGGAGAAAATTGAGAAAGAAAAGAAGGCAAGAAGGGTTATAGCAGAGCCGGAACCGTCAGAAGAGCAGGGATCAGAACGCGGACTGGGGGAGACGATCCTCTCGAAAGCGGACCTAACCCTTTCCTATTCTAAGGAAGAGTATAAAGAACGGCTGGAAAAACTGCAGGCTAAGATCGAGAAGCTCCACGGAGAACTGTACCGCAGAAGGATTCCGGTAGTGCTGGGATTCGAAGGATGGGATGCGGGAGGAAAAGGAGGAGCGATCAAGCGGCTGACCCAGAGAATGGATCCCAGAGGCTATGTGGTCCATCCCACCGCCTCCCCCAATGATATTGAGAAGGCGCATCATTATCTGTGGCGGTTCTGGACAGATATGCCAAAGGCAGGGCACATTACTATATTTGACAGGACTTGGTACGGCCGGGTCCTGGTAGAGCGGGTGGAAGGCTTTTGCACCCGGCAGGAGTGGCAGAGGGCTTATAAAGAAATCAATGATATGGAGAAGGATCTGACAGATGGGGGCGCCATTGTGCTGAAGTTCTGGATGCAGATAGATAAAGAGGAGCAGGAACGGAGATTTAAAGCCAGAGAAGAGGATCCCCAAAAGCAGTGGAAGATCACGGAAGAAGACTGGCGCAACCGTGCGAAATGGGATCAGTACGAAGAAGCGGTAAATGAGATGCTGCTTCGGACCTCCACCCCGGAAGCGCCATGGATCGTTGTAGAAGGAAACTGCAAATATTACGCCAGGATCAAAGTCTTAGAGACGGCGGTAAAGGCGATTGAAGAAAGAATCCGGCAGGAAGAAAAGAGATAGAGGAGGGCGCGGCATGACGATCAGAGAACAGCTTGAGAAACGAGAACTGGAGTTTTTAAGTCCTTACGCGGCCTTAAGCAGCAAGTCAAAAGGCAGAAAGCGTTCAGAGAAGGAGTGTGATATCCGACCGGTTTTCCAAAGGGACCGGGACCGGATCCTGCACAGCAAAGCATTCCGGCGCTTGAAGCAAAAAACGCAGGTCTTTCTGCTGCCAAAGGGAGATCATTACCGTACCAGACTGACCCACACGCTGGAGGTGTCCCAGAATGCCAGGACCATCGCGAAAGCGCTGCGCTTAAATGAAGATCTGGTGGAAGCGGTGGCCTTAGGCCATGATCTGGGGCATACGCCTTTTGGACATGCGGGAGAGACGGCCCTGAACCGTCTGAATCCGGCGGGATTCCAGCATAATACGCAGAGTGTGCGGGTGGTGGAGTGCCTGGAAAAGCAGGGGGAAGGACTAAATCTGACCTGGGAGGTGCTGGACGGCATCCAAAACCACAAATCCTCCGGCACGCCTCATACTCTGGAAGGCCAGATCGTCCGGCTGTCAGATAAGATTGCTTATATCAACCATGATATTGACGACGCTATCCGCGGCGGGATCTTGGAAGAAGAGGATATTCCGCGCAAATATACGGATGTCCTTGGAACGTCTACCAAGATCCGCCTGGACACGATGATCCACAATGTGATCATAAACAGTATGGATCAGCCTCAGATCCGGATGTCACCGGAAGTTTATGAGGCTACCATGGGACTTCGGGGATTCCTGTTTGAGAATGTGTATAAGAATCCTACGGCAAAGGGAGAAGAAAAGAAAGCCATCAATATGATCACCAATCTGTATCAGTTTTATATAGAACATTTGGAACTGCTTCCAGAGCAGTTCCTTCAGATGATGGAAGAAAAGGGCGCGAAAAAAGAGCAGATCGTGTGTGATTATATCGCGGGGATGACGGATACATACGCGGTGAAAAAGTTTGAAGAATATTTTATTCCAGAATCTTGGAAAATTTAAAGGAAATCGGATCGTTTTGTCGAATATTATATATGAAGGCTATTTTTAAAGATAAGGAAGCGGGATATGTATTACTCCGATGAACTGATTGAAGAAGTTAGGACAAAAAATGATATCGTAGACGTAATCTCCAGTTATGTCCGGCTGCAGAAAAAAGGCAGTTCTTATTTTGGACTGTGTCCGTTCCACAATGAAAAGTCGCCTTCCTTTTCTGTAAGCAGGCAGAAGCAGATGTACTACTGTTTTGGCTGCGGAGCCGGAGGCAATGTGTTTACATTTCTGATGGAGTACGAAAACTATACGTTTTTGGAGGCTTTGAAGTATCTGGCTGACCGGGCCGGGGTGGAACTGCCCCAGCAGGATCTGTCGAAAGAAGCCAGACAGAGGGCAGATACGAAAGCGGTCCTATTGGAGATCAATAAAGCGGCCGCCCGGTATTTCTACATACAATTGAAAGGACGGCAGGGCGAGAAAGCTCTGGCATATCTGAAAGGACGCCAGTTGGGAGATGATACCATACGGGCGTTTGGACTGGGCTATGCCAATAAGTACAGTGACGATCTGTACCGCTATTTGAAAGATCAAGGCTATAAAGACGATATGATCGCCAAAGCGGGTCTGATCAGTGTGGACGAGAAGCACGGCGCCCACGATAAGTTTTGGAACCGTGTCATGTTCCCGATCATGGATGCCAACAGCCGGGTGATCGGCTTTGGAGGCCGGGTCATGGGAGACGGAAAACCCAAATATCTCAATTCCCCGGAGACGATGATCTTTGATAAGAGCCGGAACCTGTATGGCCTGAACCGGGCCAGAAGCTCCAGAAAACCATATTTCCTTCTATGCGAGGGATATATGGATGTGATTTCGCTGCATCAGGCGGGATTTACCAGCGCGGTGGCCTCTCTTGGGACGGCTCTGACTCAGGGACACGCTTCTTTGATCAAGCGCTATGTCAATGAAGTATATTTAACTTACGACAGCGATGAGGCAGGGACGAAGGCGGCCCTGAGGGCGATACCCATTTTAAGGGAAGCCGGGATCAGCGCGAAGGTCATCCGTATGGAACCGTATAAGGACCCGGATGAGTTTATCAAGAATCTGGGCAAAGAGGCTTTTGAGGAGAGGATCCGGGAAGCCAGGAATGGTTTCTTGTTTGGCCTGGAAGTGCTGGAACGGGACTATGATCTGAATTCCCCGGAGGGCAAGACGGATTTCATGAAGGAGACCGCCCGGCGGCTGAATGAATTCCGGGAAGAGATCGAGCGGAATAATTACATAGAAGCGGTTGCCCAAAAGTACCGCGTGGGATACGAAGAATTGAAGCAGCTCGTGGTCCATACAGCAGTCCAGACCGGGCTTGCGAAGCCTGTCTCGCGGCCAAGGAAGGCGGGAAAGCCGGAGAAAGAAGACGGGATCTTAAAGTCCCAGAAAATCCTGCTTACCTGGATGATCGAGGATGAGAAGATCTTCCGGCAGATCAGCGCTTATATTACACCGGAAGATTTTACTGAGGGTCTGTACCGGAAGGTGGCCCATTTACTGTATGATCAATATGAAGAACAGAAAGTCAACCCGGCCCAGATCATGAATTATTTTACCGAGGAAGAAGAGCACCGGGAGGCGGCTTCGCTGTTCCATACCAGGATCCGGGAGCTGACTACCGCGGATGAGCAGGAGAAAGCGCTAAAGGAGACGATCATCCGTGTGAAAAACCACAGCATCGATGAGAAGGCCGCTCATCTGGAGCCTACAGACATTCAGGGACTGCAGAAGCTGATGGAGGCGAAAAGGCAGCTGCAGGGCCTTGAGAAACTGCATATTTCTATTAATTAGGGATAAAATATAATCAAGCAATGAGAGGATGGAAATTACATGGAAGAAAGCATGGCAAAATTTGAGGAGAAATTAAAAGAACTGGTAGCCCTGGGAAAGAAAAAGAAAAGCATCCTGGAACTGCAGGAAATCAATGATTTCTTCTCAGACATGGAGCTTGACGCGGAACAGATGGAGCGGGTATACGACTATCTGGAAGCGAATAATATCGACGTGCTTCGCATTGGAAATGACGATGATGATGATATTGACGATGCGGATATCGTGATCACCGATGAAGATGAAGTAGATATGGAGAAGATCGATCTTTCTGTGCCGGATGGGATCAGCATTGAAGATCCGGTCCGTATGTATCTGAAAGAGATTGGAAAAGTCCCGCTTTTGACAGCGGACGAAGAAGTAGAGCTGGCCAAACGAATGGCAGACGGAGACGAGTGGGCGAAAAAAAGGCTGGCGGAGGCTAATCTGCGTCTGGTGGTGAGCATCGCGAAACGTTACGTGGGCCGTGGAATGTTGTTCCTGGATCTGATCCAGGAAGGAAATCTGGGCCTGATCAAAGCGGTAGAGAAATTTGATTATCATAAAGGATTTAAATTCAGTACTTATGCTACCTGGTGGATCCGCCAGGCCATTACGAGAGCGATCGCGGATCAGGCCAGAACCATCCGGATTCCGGTCCACATGGTGGAGACCATCAATAAGCTGATCCGGGTATCCAGACAGCTTCTGCAGGAGCTGGGGAGAGAACCCACGCCGGAAGAGATCGCGGAAGAACTGGACATGCCTGTGGAACGGGTAAGAGAGATCTTGAAGATCTCCCAGGAGCCGGTGTCGCTTGAGACGCCGATTGGAGAAGAAGAAGACAGTCATCTGGGAGATTTTATCCAGGATGACAATGTGCCGGTTCCAGCGGAGGCGGCGGCCCAGACGCTTTTGAAAGAACAGTTGGATGAAGTGCTGGATACGCTGACGGAGCGGGAGCAGAAGGTGTTAAGGCTCAGGTTTGGCATGAATGATGGACGAGCCAGGACGCTGGAAGAAGTTGGGAAAGAGTTTGACGTTACCAGAGAGAGGATCCGTCAGATTGAGGCGAAAGCGCTGCGCAAACTCCGTCATCCCAGCCGCAGCAGAAAACTGAGAGATTATCTGGATTAAGGAAGAGGCGCCTATGGAACTATCAAAGAGACTGTACGCGGTGGCAGGTCTTGTGACAGAGGGCGCCTCTGTCGCGGATATCGGAACGGATCACGGCTATGTTCCCATCTATCTTGTGGAAGAAGGGATTGCCAGGAAGGCGCTTGCCCTGGATGTAAATAGAGGCCCTCTGGAACGGGCCAGGATGCATATTGTGGGCCATGGCCTTGGAGATAAGATCGAGACCCGGCTTTCCGATGGACTGAGAGAGATCCGGCCGGGCGAGGTGGATACGATCATCGTTTCCGGAATGGGCGGTCCCTTGACGATCCGGATCCTGAAAGACGGAGAAGCGGTGACGGACAAACTGGAAGCCCTGATCCTCCAGCCCCAGTCGGAGATCGCCAGAGTGCGCAGGTTCCTTGTGGAACAAGGATACCGGATCCAGCGGGAAGATATGGTGTTTGAAGATGGAAAATATTATCCGGTCATGCGGGTGGTCCACGGGGCCCCGGAACCGTATGAAGCCTGGGAATATCTCTATGGAAAGCGGCTGCTGGAAGAGCGGCATCCGATCCTTGGGGAGTTTCTTCTCAGGGAGCTGCGGATCCAGGAAAGTATCCTGGAACAGCTTGCCAGAAGGAAAGAAAGTGTGAGCGCCCAAGAGCGGGCGAAAGAGATATGCGAAGCGAGAGAATTGACCCAAAAGGCTCTGGACCGGATGGAGAGAGCCGAGTCCAAAGGGGATAACTGATAAAAAGGGAAATCAGGATAAACAGGAGGTGGCATATGATCTGCCGGGATATTATAGAGCGGATTGAAAAGGATTACCCCAAGTCTTACGCTATGGAATGGGATAACGTAGGGCTTTTGGCTGGAAGAATGGAAAAAGAGATCAAATGTATTTACATAGGGCTGGATGCTACAGATCAGGTGATCGAGGAAGCGCTGCGGGAGAGGGCAGATCTTCTGCTTACCCATCATCCGCTGATCTTTCAGGGCTTAAAAAGGGTGACGGATCAGGATTTTATCGGGAACCGGGTTCTAAAACTGCTTCAGGGAGACATATCCTATTATGCCATGCATACCAACTATGACGCTGCCCGGATGGGAGAGCTGGCGTCAAAACGGTTGGGATGGAAAAGGGGCCGGGCGTTAGAGCCTGTCAGCGAGGAAGAAGGCGGACCGGGGATCGGACAGATCGCCGATCTGGAGGAAGAGACGACCTTGGAGGAGCTTGGCCGGCAGGTGAAAGAAGTTTTTGGCCTTCCTGACGTGCGGGTGTTCGGAGATCCGAAGATGAAGATCCGCCGGGCCGCGATTCTGCCGGGGTCTGGAAAGAGCGGGATTGGTGCGGCGCTGGAGCAGGAGGCGCAGGTCTTGATCACGGGGGATATAGGCCATCACGATGGCATTGATGGGGCCGCCCAGGGATTGGCGGTGATCGATGGGGGCCATTACGGGATTGAGCATATCTTTGTAGACGATATGAGGAGATATGTGGAAGAACATTTCCCAGGAGTCCAGGTGAAGACAGAACCAGTCCGGCATCCATTTTGGACGGTGTGACGAAAGGAGACAAAATGGCGGAGAAGAGAAGCTATCGGGTGACCGTGGGGGAGGAAACGAGAATATACCAGGAGGGAACCTCCTATCGAACGATCGCCAAGGATTTCCAGAAGAATTATAAATATGATATTGTCCTGGCGTTTGTAGACGGCAGGCTGCAGGAACTTCATAAGCCCCTGAGATCCGACTGCGAGATCCGCTTCGAGACCATCGGCGGATCGGTGGGGCACAAAACCTATAAACGGAGCATGAGCCTTCTGCTGGTCAAGGCGATCTATGACGTGGCTGACAGAGAAGCGATTGAGAAGGTTCGGATCCATTATTCGGTGAGCAAAGGATATTACTGTACGATCGAGGGGAAGGTGACGCCGGACGAAGCGTTTCTTGGCCTGGTGGAAGAGCGGATGCGCCAGATGGTGGAGGAAGACCTGCCGATCCAGAAACGGAGTATACATACAGATGAAGCGATCGAGCTGTTCCACAAACATGGGATGTACGATAAAGAGCGGCTGTTTGAATATCGGAGAGTTTCCAAAGTTAATATCTACAGTCTGAATGAATTTGAAGATTACAATTATGGATATATGGTGCCAAGCGCCGGATATCTGAAGTACTTTAAACTCTATCCTTATGATGAAGGATTTGTGATCCAGATGCCGGATATGTCAGATCCCGCTAAGGTTCCGGATTTTCAGCCCCAGAATAAGCTGTTCCAGGTTCTGAAGGAATCTACGAAATGGGGCGATATGCAGGGGATCGAGACGGTGGGAGCCTTAAATGACAAGATCACAGGGGGAGAAGCCACAGATGTAGTGCTGGTCCAGGAAGCTCTGCAGGAGAAGAAGATCGCGGAGATCGCCGGGGAGATCGCTGCCAGCCCTCAGGTGAAGTTTGTTTTGATCGCAGGACCCTCTTCTTCCGGAAAGACTACATTTTCCCACAGACTTTCGGTCCAGCTTAGAGCAAACGGATTAGTTCCTCACCCGATCGCGGTGGATAATTATTTCGTAGAGCGGGAGCAGAATCCAAGAGATGAGACGGGAGCTTATGATTTTGAATGTCTGGAAGCGGTGGATGTGGAGCTTTTTAACCAGCAGCTCAAAGAACTGCTGGCCGGCCAGGAAGTGGTGATCCCAACCTTTAATTTTGTGACAGGGCACAAAGAATACGGAAATAAACCAAAAAGACTGGGCGCAAATGATGTGCTGGTCATCGAGGGGATCCACTGCCTGAATCCCAAACTGACGGAAAGCCTCTCCAATGAGAATAAATTCAAGATTTATATCAGCGCATTGACACAGCTGAATATAGACGAACATAATCGGATTCCTACCACAGATGGACGGCTGATCCGCCGTATCGTGCGGGACGCCAGGACCAGAGGCGCTTCTGCCCAAAAGACCATCCGTATGTGGTCTTCTGTGCGCCGGGGAGAAGAGCGCAACATCTTCCCTTATCAAGAAGAGGCGGATGTGATGTTCAATTCTGCCCTGATCTACGAGCTGGCGGTCTTAAAACCCTACGTAGAGAGGCTGCTCTTCGGGATTGACCGGGACTGTCCGGAATATCTGGAAGCCAAACGACTGCTGAAATTTATGGATTACTTCGTGGGGATCGGCAGCGAGATGGTACCAATGAACTCCCTGCTGCGGGAGTTCATTGGAGGCGGATGCTTTCGCGTGTAAAAAGGGACAGGGCATTTTTAATTGGGGCCG
>CABPCP010000061.1 GCA_902406105.1 uncultured Mordavella sp. | reverse complement strand
TCCAAACAAACGGCATTGATACTGCCTGGAACTCCCCCGAAACTGTTGGTATGAGTGCCGGAATGACCCAAGGCAGATCCTCAGATCTCCAATCTTGAGGAAGTACTGCGTTTTTTCAATTCCAAGATCCGTCTTTTCCTGGTAGGTCAAAGGCATCTCGTCTTCATAGGAAAGTTCTGTCCTTCCGATAATATCCGCATCCGAGACGTGATACTGGAATCCGGTGATTTCTTTTTCATCATTCATGACCGGCACCTGTCCAGAGACAAGAATGTCGCCTTTTTTGACAACGCTGCCTTCTGCTACCTGCGGAACTCCCTTCCTTACGATCATGCTGGTGATCACGCAGTCCTGCTGGGCCACAAGATCTGCGGCCTGTTCTTCCGCCTGTTCTTCCTGCTGGGAGGCGGTTTCATTTTCCTTAACCTGTACCAGCAGCTGAGTTCCCTCAATGGATGCGGACACCCAGATAATATTGTTATACTGTCTTCTGATATCTTTTACGATCTGTCCGCAGTCGATATCTTTCACCAGCATGCCGTTTTGTACGTCCGTGGACTTCAGGAACTCCAGCAGTTCCTCGTCTGTGTAGGATAGATTTCCCTGGATCTCAATATTCCACAAGAAACCGGAGAACAGTTCTATCAGGCAGAGACACAGGAACGCTCCCACGAAAAAGACCTTCCTTCGGCGATATTTCTGTAAAAAAAAAGGAAGACCGAACCGCTTCACGATCACTGCTTTTGTTCCTGTCTTCCTGATGATCGGTTTTAATTCTCGGAATCCCCGGATGGTGATGTTCATTTCGTAGGAACCGCCGGAGGGCTTGATATCCCAGAGAACAATATTCTTACGGCCGCAGGCGTTGAGGAACCGCTCCGCATAGATTCCTTTGACCCGGATCCGGAGATACCCTTTTATATAGCGGATGAGCCTTGGCAGCAATCTGTTTGCCTCCCTTAGCGATGATATTCAATGGATTTGATATAGCCGCTGATCTTCATCTCGTCATTGGTATAATAGACAACCTGGAGGTTCCTTCCAGTCACTTTGATCTGTCCGCCTTTTATCAGAATTCTCACTGTTTCCTCTGTGTATTCCAGAATTCCCCGGTAATTCTCTAAATGGAGCTCACTTTGGCCCAGAACATTCAGGACCGGCATTCCCATGACCACATCTTTGGGAAGCTCTGAGACTCTTAGGATCTTCTCCCGCAGGGGCCGGTCTTTTTCTTCTGCTTCCTGTTTTTTTGCTTTCATAAAAACGCCATTTTATCGATTTTACAATAATTTATGGGAGTTTTGGGGAAAATATGCATGGCCCTTTTCACCTTTTTCATTTTTCTCCTTGCCGGCGGATCAAAAGAGTGGGAATCCCAAGCTTAAATACCGCGCATGAGGCGGCCGCCAACCAGGCTGACACTCTTTGTCCAGTACAAGTCAGTCCTGACATTCGGATTTTCTCAAAGGTTTTCGACAGACGGCTTTCCCCGGAACAGAAGTCATAGAAAATCTTAAAAACCGCAAACGTTTGTAAAGCGGCAAAAATCCCAAGCGCAAACTTTGACCCTGGTTTCTGTTTCCTGTCAAACAGACCGCCCAGCGCTGTCAGCCATCCAAGTATTGTAGCTGTATGATGAATCCAGATACAGATCTTCTCCTCTTTCCTTTGCATATCCCATTCCTTCCTTTCTCATCTGTATTGTAACGGATTTGGCTGTCAAAATGTAGCAAAAGAAATCGCAAATTTCTACAAACTTTGCAGAGTCAGAAGAAAAGAAACTATCCGGGTAAAAAATTCCAGAAAAAGAAAGAAGAAAAAAAGCCAGAAGAACATTGTGCATCCACCATCCTTATCGTCGTCTTAAATCTACATTTAGCTACTATATGGTAGCATATCAAAAACCAAAATGCAATTGTTTGGTAGCATAAAATCGAGGTGGACATATGCAGTTTCAACGGTTAGAAGATTTAAGAATCGATCATGATAAAACCCAGGCAGAGATCGCGGCTTATCTTGGCTGCCAGCGAGAAGTATACCGCAGATATGAAAAAGGGACCCGCCAGATTCCGGCAGATTTCTTGATCCGGCTCTCTGGCTTCTACGGCGTCAGCGTAGATTATCTGCTTGGGTTGACAGACGAAAAGAAACCCTATCCAAGAAAAGTTTAAAAAGGGACAGGGCTTTTTCAATTTGGGACGGGGGATTTTTAAAAATCCCCCGTCCCTACTGTCGCGTATGGTTTTCTTTTAAAGATTTCTTTCGCTTTGGAATCTACTTTTGATTCCATAGTTGAATAATTCCGTACCAGATCCCGGCGAATTTCTTTCCGGCTTCGTTTTTCTCTTCGCATCTGCAAAACTCCTTCTGTCAATATACTTCTATATATGACCATAGCACGAAAATATTCCGCTTCTGTTAGACTAACTTTAAATTCTGGTAAAACTGTACCTGCTTTAAAATGCTTCTTGGTAAATTTCTCTTATCTCTTCTTTGGAAAACGTCTTAGGATGGTTCTGGAGACTTGCCAACGAAACTTTAAAAGCATTCTCTGTCATCCAATCAAGATCTTCTGCCTCTATCCCTTCTCTGGAAAGGCTGGTTTTAAGGTTCAGTACGTCCAGAAGATTCTCAATCTTATTTACGCAGTCAGAATCATCTCTTCCGCCAAGACAGCGGGAGATCGCAGCAAATTTGTCTGCCGCTTCCGGAAGCGTTCTTCGATAAACAACAGGCGTTAACGCGGCAAGTCCTCTCCCGTGTGTAATATTGCGAAGTCCGCTGGCCGGATGTTCCAAACCGTGGGGCGCCGCCACCCCTGCCTGGCAGATCACCATTCCGCCATAGGTACTTGCTAAGGTGACAGCGCTCCATCCTTCCAGATCAGGAGGCGTATCGCTGTCCTCTTCTTTTCGTCTGTAAATCTGCGGAAGATATTCCCCGACTAAGCGTATTCCTTCCAGCGCCAACGCCTCTGTGATCGGATCGCAGGCCTTGCTCAAATAGGCTTCCATACAGTGACACAGCGCGTCAAATCCAACGGCAGCCAGTACAGAAGCAGGCATTGTGGTCATAAGCTCCGGGTCAATAATGGAAGCTTTTGCGATCACCGCCGGATTTCTGAGAGATTTCTTGTCTTTCGTCTCATCCTCAGTAAGAACGGCAAAACTGTTTCCTTCGCTGCCGGTCCCACATGTAGTGGGCGCCAGGATGAGGGGAAGCGCACGGTTCCCCTGCCTTTTCCCGTAAATATAGTCAAAAATCGGCCCTTCATTGCAGGCCCCAAAGGCAATTGCTTTACTGCAGTCCATAATACTTCCGCCGCCCAGACCGATGACCGCCTGACATCCTTCTTCCCGCGCTTTTTTCGCCCCGCGCATAGCTGTGGAAGCTAAGGGATTGGACTGTGCTTCATCAAAGACAAAAACCTGCAGCCCTTCTGCCTGCAAGAGTTTTTTCGCCCGATCCAGCAGCCCTGACCGTTTTGCGCTCCCGCGTCCGGTAACGATCATCACCTTATCGCCGTATTTGGCGGCTTCTTTTCCCAGGGTTTCTATCTTCCCCGGCCCAAAGATCAGATTAACCGGCAGATGATAGCAAAAGTCGTTTTTCATAAGTGATTCCTCCTGTCTCACCGAAAAAAGGAGCCGGGAATCAAATTATTCCACAGCTCCATTGCTTTTCGATATTTCCTTAACGATTTTATTATAGATACCATTCCTCCGGATTGTCAACTGTTTTTGCCGCAATCTTCCCGCCTTGGAATCCGGATCATCTCTGTTTCTGCAGCCTGCATGCGCAGAAGCGCAAGTGACAGCATGATATTGACCCGATGCCGGTTTTCCGTGATCTCGTATCCCAGAATATCTTTGATGGCGCTCAGCTTATATTTCAAAGTATTTCGGTGAAAGTAAAGGGCGGAGGCCGTCCGGGCGATATTACATTCATTGTCAAAGAATGACTCCAGCAATTCTATATACCCGGTATGATTTTCCCGGTCATATTCGATCAGCTTACCCAAGGTTTTCTCCACAAATTCCGGATAGATCCAAGCTTCTTTTCGATCAGCCAGGATCTGATAGACGCCCAGTTCTTCGTACCGAGCAAGAGCCTGTGGGATCACTGTTCCAGCCAGCCCATAGGCGGTAACCGCCGTCTCGTAGGAATGGTGGATTTCCTGGAGCTGCCGTTCTACCGTTCCTTCTCCAGCGCAGATATCTCCTTCCTTCTCCAACAGTAGCCGGATCCCTTCCTCTACCTGGTCATGTTCATATCCTTCCGTCAGGAAGACCTGCATGTCCTGTTCTTGGAACAGCAGGCTCTTAGGAAAGATGTTATGGAGAAATTTCTCCATCCGGTTCCAGTCTTCTTCGTTTTTTTTTCCTTTGCCGCACCCAAACACCGTTATGATATAGGGCATATTTTGAAAATACCCATTCCTTTCAAAATGATTCTGATACAGCTTATCATCTTCAGGGTAATAGATGGCGTTTTTTAAGGCGGCGATCAGATTTGTCTCGTTTCGCTCATCGCTGATGATGATCTCAGAAAACCGGTGCATGATATCGATATAGGAAGTCTCCCAGCTTGCGCTGAACAAAGGAAACTGCATTTTATTGCAGTATTGGATGATCTCTTTGGTAAAAAGCTTCTCCTGCTTGGCAACCACAAGCCCTCCCGCATGGACCTGGAGCAGCGCGTCAATAAATTCCCGCAGCCCTTCTTCAGACTCATAGTTTAAGCCCGAGTTGAAGATCAGCTCATCTCCATGGAGAAGATAAGCGAAATCCTGTCTTTCCATGATATGCACCCAACTGATCTTTTTTCCAAAACATCCTGACGTCAGAAGCTCCACATCATAATCTGCATAAATCTCTCTGTATAATTTGCTTAACTCAACTGCCATTTCTGCCTCTCCTGATCTTTTGCTTTTGTTGACCCCTTAGAACATTTTTTTGGAAAATTTCTGTCAGCTATAAACATATGCAGTTTACTTTGGACATGTTATATTATAAGCGGAAGCAAAAACATTTCATCCCCCGATGAATTGTTTCCAAAACAAAAACTCCAGATATTTTAAAATATGATGGTCTCTGCCGTTCCTTCGGGAACGGCAGAGATTTTTCGTCTGCTTGAAAATTCTGCCTATTTCAAAAATGTCTTGTAGTCCTCATAGTTTTTGGACAGAAGTTCCGGCGTGTCCAGCCCATAAGGACATTTTTCCTTACACTGTCCGCAGTGGAGACAGCCTTCGATCTTCTTCATTTCTTCCTGCCACATCTCGGAAAGCCAGGCCTGCTGCGGCGCTCTTCTTAGCATCAGGCTCATTCTTGCGCAGTCGTTGATCCGGATTCCGGCGGGACAAGGCATACAGTATCCACAGCCCCGGCAGAAATCCCCGGATAACTGCCCCTGGTCTTTGCGTATCTCCGCAAGCAGTTCCTCATCCAATACAGGCGGTTTCTCCTGATAAGCCAGAAATTCATCCAGTTCCTGCTCTTTCTGCACTCCCCAGATAGGCTCCACATAGTCAAAACAAGGCTGTGACAGATAGGCGTAAGCGCAGGCAGAATTGTGGATCAATCCTCCCGCCAGGCCCTTCATGGCGATAAATCCCATGCCTGCTTCATGGCAGGCTTCCGCTAATTTCCGGTCATTCTCGGAGGCAAGGTAAGAAAAAGGAAACTGCAAGGTTTCATAGAGCCCAGAACGAATGGCTTCCTCCGCTGCAGCCAGCCGGTGGTTGGTGATCCCGATGTGTCGGATCTTCCCCTGCTCCTTCGCTTCCAGCATTGCCTCATATAAACCGGAACCATCTCCCGGTTTTGGACAGACCGCCGGGTTATGTAACTGATAGATTTCGATATAATCCGTCCCCAAAGTGCGCAGGCTTTCCTCCAGGTCTTTCCAGAACCCTTCCGCATCTGAGGCCGCCGTCTTTGTGCTGATGATGATCCGTTCCCGGATATAGGCAAACGCGGCGCCCAGCTTCTCCTCACTGTCCGAATACGCTCTTGCCGTATCAAAATAATTGATTCCGTGGTAAAATGCCTTCTGCAGCAGATATACGGCGTCCTTTTTGCTGATCCTCTGGATCGGGAGCGCGCCGAATCCATTTTTATTTACTTCAATCCCTGTCTTTCCCAAGATTACTTTGTCCATCATATTCCTCCTTTGATTCTAAACGTTTTTTGCTCCATGGGGCATTACAGCGTACTTAATCACATGATCCTTTTTCTCTTCAAAAACCTGATAAGCCTCCATGATATGTTCCAGATCACAGCGGTGGGTGATCAAGAAACTGGCGTCCAGCCGCCCGCAGGCTGTAAGATCCATGATCTCCTGGCAGAAGCCGCCGTCTACGCCGCCGGTCTTGAAAATGAGATTCTTTCCATACATCTGGGGCAGCGGCAGGATCTGGGGCTCTTCGTACATGGCAACGATCACCACAACCGCATTGGCGCGCGCGATCTGCCAGGCCGTCTGAAAGGTATCCCTTCCGCCGGCCGCCTCAAACACTACGTCCGCCCCTCTTCCGCCGGTAAGTGAGAGGATCTTCTCCGGAATCGGATCCTTCCCCGGAACCAGCGTAATATCTGCCAGCCCTTTTTCCCTGGCCAGGCTCAGACGGTCTTGCTCCACGTCTATGGCAATGATCCTGGCAGGCGTATATAAGCGGGCGCAAAGCATGGTGCAAAGTCCTGTTGGGCCTGCCCCTATGACTGCTATGGTATCGCCTGGACGGATCTCTCCGATCTTGGCCGCCCAGAATCCGGTAGAAAGGATATCTCCCTGGAAAAGCGCCTGTTCGTCCGTCACATTGTCAGGAATGATCGTAAGTCCATTGTCCGCAAAAGGAATCCTGGCATATTCTGCCTGGCCGCCGTCAATGCGGCACCCTAAGGCCCATCCTCCCTGCTTGTCCGTACAGTTGTTTACAAATCCCCGCTTGCAGAAAAAACACTCTCCGCAGAAGGTTTCTACATTTACAGAAACCCGGTCTCCCGGTTTCACTTTCTTGACGTCTCTTCCAGTCTGGATCACTTTCCCCACAAATTCATGCCCAAGTATTGTTCCCGGCACAGCCTTTGGCACCGCGCCGTGCTTGATGTGGATATCACTGGAACAGATGGTTGTCAGCGTTACTTCCACAATTGCGTCTTTTTCATCCTGGATCTTGGGGATTGGCCGTTCTTCCAGGGCGATCCGGCCCTCTCCCTGATATACAACCGCTTTCATAGATTATGTATCCCTTCCTTATCCTCTATCTCTGGGAGACCTGTTCCATTTCTTCCCGGATCTCTTCCTCACAGGACTGCATAGCGCGGAGCGTCTTTTCAAACAGATCGTTTAGTTCCCAGCCAAGCCGTTCTGCTCCCTCGCGGATCGTATCTCTGGAGCAGCCGGCCGCGAACCGCTTATCTTTAAACTTCTTCTTGATGCTGGACACTTCCATATCCATCACACTTTTAGAAGGACGCATAAGAGCGGCGGCTCCGATCAGCCCGGTCAGCTCATCTACCGCAAACAGCACCTTCTCCATTTCATGTTCCGGTTCCACGTCGCAGCAGATCCCATATCCATGGGAGCAGACGGAGTGGATCATATCCTCGCCCACGCCTGCCTTTTGCAGCAGCTCCGGCGCTTTCCGGCAGTGTTCTTCTGGATATTGTTCAAAATCAATGTCATGCAAAAGGCCTGTGATCGACCAGTAATCCGCCTCATCCCCATAGCCCAGCTCATTGGCAAACCACCGCATGGTCTTTTCTACCGTCAGGCCATGCTGAATGTGGAACGGCTCCTGGTTATATTGTTTCAACAGTTCCAGCGCTTCTTCTCTGGTCAGATTACTTGTCATTTCATACTTCCTCCTGTCTTTCATGGGATATTCCCACACTACGATACTCCCAGTCTACAGCGGCTTTTCCAATCTGTCAACTGGGAGTAGATCCTGTAGGATCTATGGTTTTTTCAGTCTTACTCCATCGTATGCGTCAGGCTTTTTACATCTGACTGAGAAACCATAGGACTTCCAAATGGCCGCATGGCAAGGGCCATCAGTTTCATCGGATTGTCGTCCGCCGCGATGCGGTTTGAGCTGATCTTCCCGCAAGTCCTGCAGCGGTGGATGATGGCCCACTCTCCATTTTTCCTGACCCAGACGCCGATGGGTTCCATACGGCCATGACATTGGGAAGAGCGGTCTCCCGGCTCGTTGTCCAGATGGATGCTGTACAGACAGTTAGGACAGTGGTTCCTGTGACTGCTGCCCGCTCCCGCCGAGACCACCGGCCATCCGCAGACTTTGCAGGTAAACGCGTCTGTGCAGGGATGGGTCCGGTAATATTTCTTATCGTATTTTCTCTTTTTATTTTCTCTGTTCATTGTGTCTTCCTCCTATTTTTCCCTGTCCGCCCATGATCCGGGTCAGTTCCTCCATCTTTTCGATCGGAAACGGCGGGGAGGACAGGGGCTTTGCTGCAATGGACAGCAGCTTGATCCGATTGTCATATTCGGTAACTCTTGTGGTCTTCATTTCCCCGCAGAACTGGCATCTTTGGACGATCTCCCACTTATCGTCCCCTTTCACCCAGACGCCTACCGCCTCTAAGATTCCCCCACATTCGATGCCGTCGGCTCTCTCTTTGTGGATGGACGCCAGGCAGTTGGGACAGTGCTCCCATTCTCCTTTCCTGCCGTCCATGTCAGAAGTCCAGCCGCAATAAAGACATTTCTCCTGCTGTTTCTCTTCTTTCATGTTCTTTCTCTCCTTTTCATCAAATTTCTCATTAAAATTCTCGATCGGACGACAACAAAGTGTATAATTCCACACAACAAAAAACGGATCACCCAGTCTTCTGAGTAATCCGCATACCTACCGCTTATGATTAAATCTGCCCGCAAGAAGCTTCCGTCCGCCAAAACAGATAACCGGACTCTTTCCGGCACAAAATAAGCCCCTTCCTTTTTAAAACAAGACAAATAAAACCGCCTTAAAAAGCCAGCCTGATGAATCTATCCGCAAATAGGTACAACAAAATACTCATCATAAACATTTTCAGATGAGAAAAAAATTATCGTCCTTCATAATTAGCGAATAGCCGTCATCAAGCCACCTCCCTTTCTTCGTGCTTTTCCCAGTATATCACAGCCGCTGCCGGATGGCAAGACGGCAGAACTCTTATACTTCAAATTAAAAATATGAGTATTTTCTCTTCATATCCGTTATTAGTTCCGGATTGTCCTTCTTTATCCTTTCCACCAGAACCGGAAGATTGTTCCGGTCTTTCCGGATCGCATCCAGTTCTGCTTCCGTTATTCCCACAAACTGGATAAATTCAACCCTGCCATGTACTGTATCCAGTGTCTGGGCCGAAGTATCGTTCACGGTAATAAGCGCTGTGATGGCGGAATCCGTCCCGATATGAAGGGACGTCCCGTTTCCTGGCACACACTCTCCGGCTTCAAAGAACCGCTCGCTTGTATAAGTATACCGGGCAAGATTGGACAGCATATCCAGCGCCCAGAGACAGTCTTCCGCTTTTTCTTCCTTCAGCTTTATCGTCATCTCATAGCCCCATCTGCTGTATTCGCCTCCAAAAGCTTCTTCATCGGTATAAAGTTCGCTCATTCCAAATGTGACTATATGCTGATAACCTTCTCCCGAATCATAAAGGGAATATCCGTCAAGATAATTATCCCCGCCAAATATTGCTCTCGCGTGAATCTCCGTACCATAATGAGCGGGTTCCTTCCCAGGATATAACCGGTCAAATTCCGCCTCGATGGCATCCCATCCCGGCGCCCATTCGTTATCTTCGTCCATCCTTTTCCTGTATTCTTCTTTGGTCATTTTGCAGCGCCTCTCCTTTCTCCTTGCCAGCCCTTTCAAGATTTCTCACAGGTATTTATAAATTTCATAGGGGCAACATGCCGCATAAGAAACGCATCCATTTCATCAATCCCTATCATACTGCGATTCAGCGACACATGCTTATGTTTTGCATATATCTTTATCTTTTTTACCTCTTCCCACCCCATATCCATCTTCGTTTTTCGAACGATCCTAGTTATTTCATCCACATGAAAGCCATATCTTCTTCCAAATCCAGGCCTGACAGTTACAAACTCTCCCTCAGCAACAATCCGGAACCGCCACACCAGAACCCCATAGATAAGAAAGGGCGCGGCAGCCAAAAAAGCCCCGATGCTGAGAGCGGCATTAAAGGCGGGGCTTGCCACACCCAGTATCACTATAAACAAAACAGAAAAAAACAGGGGCAAAACCACTGCCGCCATAAAGACAAAATAGGTTTTGCACAGGTAAACTTCTGTCTTCAGTCTAAGCTCTGTCTCAAACATTACTTTGCCATTGCTCTCGAAAAAAAGCACTTCTATATCATTATTTTTCCCGTATTGAGTCGCTTTATAGATCAGGTCAATCCTATCTTCATCGGCTGCTTCTCCCGTATGCCGGATCCAGGACACATCCTCCGCATACGCGTAAAATCCCCCGAGGCAGGTTTCCCCGCTGAACCTTGCGATATTCCCTTCATCATCTTCAATCTGTACATAGGATTTTGTTCCTGTGATAACCATCTTTTCGTTCCCCTCAAAAGCACACTCAGTCTATACTTTTTTTCTGGTCAAAAACATCCCCAAGGCCGCTCCTGTAAGAATAAGCGGCGCCAGTCTGACAAACAGCCATTCAACCGCATGAGAAGCGACTCCCGCAACGGCCGTTTCCGGATTGCTGTAGTCCCAGCCTAAATAGGGGCTGTTTAACACGATCAAGGCCGCAAAAACCGCCGCAATGACTACACATACAAAGACAAAGAGCCAGTGAAATATTTTTCGCCTTGTCTCCTTCCTTTGCGCAAGCTGCAGGTTTATAATCTCCAGTTTCTCAGAAATTGCTTTTAGATCCCCGGCTTCCGGTACCGCGGCAGTTTCTCCCAGCAGAGTGCTTACGGAAGTTTCAAGCGCTTCCGATATGGCGATCAGCATATCAGAGTCGGGGACCGACAATCCGTTTTCCCATTTGGAGATGGTTTGGCGCACTACATTCAGCTTGACCGCAAGTTCTTCTTGTGAGAGTCCTTTTGATTTTCGGATCGCTTTCAAGTTTTCATTTAACATAGGACAGCCTCCTTCTTTCAATTGCTATCACTATTCTAGGGAAATCCGTCCGTTGCGGCAAGCAACGCAGAGTAACTTCGCCTCTTCATACGCCGGATCATACAATCTCGCGAACGCCAAAGGTATCCGTCCATAAAGGCATATAACCACTTCGTATCGCGACTGCCTGGGATGCGATATTTGTCACAGAAGCACTGTAAAATGGTATTTTCCCTTGTTTCAATATTTCAACCGTCAGATTATGTACCAATAGAGAAGCCAGCTTTTTTCCTCGGAACGCCTTCTTAACATCAATTCCAACTTCCCGCAGTTCATGATTTACAAAGGAGGCCCCTGCCAGCGCGATAATATCATCGTCTTTTTTGGCGTAAAGGACAATGCATGTTGAAGTACTGCCATTCTCATCAAATGATAACGAATTGTCAAATCCCCTGATCCCATATAGTTTCCTGATTTCATCGTCAATGAGTAATTCGAAGGTATACCCTTCAGCAAAAGGCAATAGCTTCATCTGATTTATATCAGGAACATAATGCAAGGTCTGGCCAAACACATAATTGCTCTCATATAGTTCATCCCGGCTTTTTCCGCAAAGCTGTCTCATCCCGTCAGAAAATAAATCTGAAGACAGGGTGATAATATTTGTATCCTCAACACTTAGGATTTTTATATACTTTTCCGGTTTATTATCATCCTCGATAAAAATCGTTTCACCCGCATGTAAATCCTGTATACCGCAATTCATTTGTTTTGCAATATACTTATAAATTGTCTTTTGTATATCTCGCCGCTGAATCATATTCTTTCCCTGCAACTTCCACGCTATCAAATCATTTTTTCAATTTGAAAATTCCAAGTATCACTGCTCCGATGGCCGCACTCTCTACGATCACTGCCGCAATCGGTTGTTCTGCGCAGATTTCCCAATTTATGAACGGTAATGCCCCCAAACACACCCCTACTAAGATCCAGGCAACTGCCCCAAGCAGATTCTTTTTACGTCTTCCTTCTTTTGTTAGGTTTTCAGCATCTTCTGACTCTCTGTCATACCAGCTCCCCATGTCGTAATCCAATAAAAACTCTTTCAGATAGGATTTTATAACCCTGCCCCATGAAGAACTTTTTTCTTATTTTTCTTTTTCCCCACTTTATTCTCTCCTAAATATTTACAGAAAAGGATTTATCGCTTTTTTACGATCCAATTATCCTTTTGTGTTTTTCTTTCCGCATAGCAGCCACATGGCATATCTTTAAGCACACCAACGGAATGATCCAAATCGAAAACGGATTTTAAAGATACCAGCCTTGCTTCCTCTGTCTCATGCGCGGAACCGCACAAAAACTGCCACATTCCATCATCTTCATCATGTGATACATATAGAATAGGTTTGCCATCATCTATAATATGGCAGCAGATTATCGTAGCCACATTCGGCGCATCATAAAAAGGAAAATCCGATTCATCATTTAATTTTTTCAGCCGGCTTAAAAGCAAAGGAATTGCCTTATCAATCCAAAAAGAACCGTCCAGCTGCCCAGTTGACATACCTGCATGGACTTTGGCAAATTCGGAAGCCATATACTGCTCTCCTTTTTCAAGCGGTCTTCCTGTAAACTCTTGAAAAGTCAAAAGTATTTCTGAATGAAATTGTTCAATGGAGTATGGAACTTCTATATCCGCATAATATTTTTTTAAATATTCCCACAGGAAGGGATCCCCGCGAAGTCCCCATGTCTCAGGCTCTGCGAAAATTTCTGATACAAAATGGTTCATCTTCCTCAAAACTATGTCTCCAAAACTAAATATTTTTCTAATTAATTATATCATAGATTATGGATTCTTCGGAGTCCATTTTCTGATTTCCAGACATAAAAACCGCGCCCTGTGATTACTTGTTCCACAGGGCGCGGCGTTATGGATCATCTGCTGATTTTTTTCTTTTATCTGTAAAGAACGGTGCCGATCACCGTTGCTCCCGCCGCCAGCATAACTGCGGCCCAAAGGACAAGATTGCCGCTGTCACCGGTCTGGGGGCCGTCCGCTGTTTCTTTCGCTGGGATTTCCACCGCGGCTTTCGCATAGCCGCATACTGTACATAAAGACTGCGCCCCGTGGTTTCATCCCACAGGGCGCAGAATTGTTATGGATTATCTGTTGCATTTTCTCTTTCGTCTATACAGGGCTATGCCGGTCAGGGCTGCGCCCGACAGGAGCTCTACCGTTATCCAGAGGGTGACGTTGTTGGGATCGCCAGTTTGTGGAGCAGCAGAAGCATTGTCTTTACTTGTCTGGTTGGTATTGGAAGGCGTATCAGTTGTTCCCGTAGCTGGTATCTCTACCGCTGCTTTTTTATAACCGCAAACTGTACATTCTTCATGCTTGGAGCCTACCTCTGCTGCAGTGGCTTCCTTGTCTACTACCCATGTAAAACTGTGATCAGCTTCGTTAACCTTCTCGCCGCAGACATTACATTCATTCCAATGTCCTGTCTCATCAGACTTCCATTCCGAACCAGCTGTATGGTTAGCTACAGTCCCGGAAGTAAAGGTTTGTGTCCCTTTCGCTCCGCATACGCAGGAGTAATAATACTCCGCCGGGGCTGTACAGGTAGCCGCTGATGCAAGATAGGTATCAGAAACAACCTTCTGATCATAGGTATGCTCCGTGTATCCGCCCTTCTGGCTGTTATCCGTAATCGGGCAGCCCTCTGCTGTGCATTCATGCCAGTGGTAGCCGCCATCGCTGCTCCATGTATTAGACCAGTTATGCTCGTGTACGGTCACTGTGACTGGCGCGCTGTAGGTACGCTCGTAATTATCCGTACCTGGCAGATAACAGCGAAGCTCATAGGTGCCGACCGCTGTCGGCATCCCATCGCTCCATGCAGACTCACCTGTGCTGCGATACTGGAACTGTAAGTTGCTCTTATCCAGTCCGTCCTGACCAGTCAGGGTAATACTTTCTGCCGGATAGGAAGCCGCATTCCCAGAGACGGAGTCGACCGTAAGGCCGTCCGTCAGCTGCAGAGTAATCGCACCTTTTCCTTCCACGGAATACCCTGAGGAAGAGCTGTTGAACTTCTGCTTTGTCCCCATGGTTCTTGCCTGATACAGTGTCAGAACCTCACCGTTTGAGTCAATACTTCCACCGTTAGCCGCAGTTTCCCGTCCCGCAATCCAGAACTCGAGGGGGCTGCCATCGTACTCTCCGAAATAAATCTTCTGATTGGTGGGGTTTGCGCCCGCAACGATGCCCGCCGATGTTGGTTGACCTTTTGCGACATTCTCCCAATCCGCTTCGCTCAAAGCGGAGAGATCGCCCCAAGAGGTCTGAAGCTTATCTTTCTCCGCAAACACGCGCAGGTTTTCTGCCGCCCCAGAGGTCGTCTGCATGATGTCGCTGTCTACGCCTACAAAGGTGACGGGCCTGGTGGCGGCGGCGAGTCTCGCGCCTGACCCATCCTCCATCCACACCTTTATGGTATATCCGTCAAGGCTTCTAATTCCCCAACTTGTAGCGTCTATGGTAACCGAGCTGTTCTCTTGTATGATTTTCCCTGCGGCGGCATACACCGTCGTCCCATCTGTCAGGCTGTCCTCCTTGTATGCCTGCACGACGACGTACTGACCGGCAACGCCGCCTGTATAATTGACCGTCAGGGTAAAAGAATTCAAATTTACCGATATTACATCAAAATCATCCTGTGACATGGTCTTCAGGTACATGCCGTAACTCGGCAAAGAACTCTCCGTGCTTTTTCCAAAATCGGAGGAGCCTTCAATTTGTATTGGCATAGCGTCAATGTCCGATCCGCCTGCCACTTGGGCGGCGGAGGCCGCCGCGGCAAAGCTTATGGAGCTGAGATTGATTTTAAACACGGGCGCTACGCCTGAGGAGCCATCAACAGAAGAACTTGCTACAGAATCTCCCCGTTTGGATATGTTCACAGTGTTTTCGGTACTCCCGAGCGACGAGCGAAGCCATGCATTGCTGCTTGTCCCGCCGCTCCAATAAGAGATGGGGATGACCCGGTTCTTATCCGACAAAGCATCGTTGTCGCAGCCTTCACCCCATGTGAGCACCTGATCATTGTTACCTACCGCAGCAGGCAGAGTGAAGCGGTCGGTCGTCTCATAGACGCTTGTAATATTTCCGGACGTATCATATACGGCCGTGCCGTAGGTCCACGGCTGCACCAGGGCGTATTCCCCGTCCGAAAAAAACAAGGGATATTTTGCGCCATTACCCGCTGACTTGGTGTCAAGCGGGAGCGTACCATCCGTTTTTGCCGCATTATTCAGGTAGGCGCGCAGGTCGCTGCGTCCCCAGTGGTTGGCGTTCGCGCTTGTCACAAAGCTCTCCGGCTCTGCCGCAAACGCCGTCGCCGGAACAAGCCCCGCCGCAAGACAGATTGCCAGCAGCAGGCTAAAAAATCTTCTTTTTGTCTTCATCTTTCTCCAGTCCCTTCGTATGATTTTTAGCAATTCAGAACAAACGAAAAAGCGCGTCCCGTCCACTGTAAAATGAGCAGGCTATGCCTTTATAATTTCTTCTGTTTTGGGCTTGACAGGAAAAAAGGCAAAGTTAGGGTGAGGTATGTATGCATCAGTCTGTCTCTTGCCGCCACTCTTGTCAACCCTTTTCTGAGCATAATTTTACAGATAAAAGTATACCATAAAATTCGGGCGGTTTTCAATCTTTTTCTGAGGAAAGGCGGACCGCGTCAAACCGGCAATCATTCATCGAAACAGACCGTCCTTCCATGTGTTTGTACCTTACCCCTCGTTTTTGCGTTTGTAAGCGTTACATGCTCATTATTGGAGCAGATAAGAAGTCTTTCCTCTTTATACAATGTATTTTTCCATTGTGTCGTCCTCCAAAATCATATATTCGCACATACATTACAGCTTCCCGATTGCCACACTTGTGTTTATCGTGTTATCAGTTTTTCCTGCCCTTGCTTTTGCCCTTATGTTCGGAGCAAGGGTAAAGTCGTGTGAAATCGTATCAATGGATAGGGTGGACTGATTGCGATAAATCCTTTATTTTCAAGGTTTTTGGAGAATTTTATCAAAACCCTATGCAGCGTAATAAACACCTCTAAAATTATGACTTTCTAATTAGGATCTGTTCTACACGCTTTTTAATAATGGACTCAGTTTCTCCGAAATATTATCAGTTCCTTTTAATCCTATCATTGGAATTGTGTTGTATCCACGCCACAATTTGGAGAACGATTTGCACCTATAATACCAACAATTTCAAATCCATATCTAATATATTCTAATATATTCTAATATTTCATAAACTACGTAATCAGCCAATCGGTCTAATTGAGTATTTGGAATATCTTTCTTCATCTCTATACGAATACGAGTATTCTCTACCACAATGGGAGCCTCTGCTCCATAATATTTCCTCGGTCAAGACCTAAACAACGAAGCTCTGGACAAGGCATTTGAGCAATGCCAATATCGGCTTTCACGAAAAGTTCGATAACATTCCTAAACTCGGCTGGATAAACAGCGGTTCCATCGGAAATAGAAAAAACAACCTTTTTACTTCTTCCATCATCAAACATAATCATTCTCCATAAATGCCAATTGATAACGTATAATTAATTTCGCAAAATCAATTTCATAAAAATAGACATGGTCTAT
>CABPCP010000060.1 GCA_902406105.1 uncultured Mordavella sp. | reverse complement strand
TCTCTGCTGAAAAAGGGAAGCAGACATACTGGTGATTCGGACGCCCATTTGCGGGAGACGGCCATGAAATTACAGCAGACGCTGGAGAACTTTGGAGTAAAGGTGACCGTTACCGATGTCAGCTGCGGACCTTCTGTGACCCGTTACGAACTTCAGCCGGAAATGGGAGTCAAAGTAAGCAAGATCGTTGGCCTTGCCGATGATATCAAGCTGAACCTGGCGGCGGCAGACATCAGGATTGAGGCCCCGATCCCAGGCAAAGCGGCAGTCGGGATCGAAGTGCCGAATAAAGAAAATTCTGTAGTCATGCTGCGGGATCTTCTGGAATCCGCGGAATTTAAGAATCACAGTTCCAAGATTGCTTTTGCGGCAGGAAAGGATATCGCGGGAAAGACGGTGGTGGCGGACATTGCCCGGATGCCCCATCTTTTGATCGCGGGAGCCACCGGTTCCGGAAAATCCGTATGCATCAATACACTGATCATGAGTATTCTTTATAAGGCCGCCCCAGAGGAAGTACGGCTGATCATGATCGATCCAAAGGTGGTAGAGCTAAGTGTTTATAATGGTATTCCCCATCTTATGATCCCGGTGGTGACAGATCCGAAGAAAGCGGCTGGCGCCCTGAACTGGGCGGTTATGGAGATGAACCGAAGATACCAGGCTTTTGCGGAATATAATGTGCGGGATATCAAGGGATATAACAGCAAAGTGGCTGCGGAACCGCAGACAGAAGGGGAAAAGCGGGAATTGCTGCCTCAGATCGTGATCATCGTGGACGAGCTGGCGGATCTGATGATGGTGGCTCCCGGCGAGGTAGAGGAAGCCATCTGCCGTCTGGCCCAGCTTGCCAGAGCCGCGGGGATTCATCTGGTGCTGGCGACTCAGCGTCCTTCGGTAAATGTCATTACCGGACTGATCAAAGCCAATATGCCTTCCAGAATTGCCTTTTCCGTCTCTTCTGGCGTGGACTCCAGAACCATCATCGACATGAACGGAGCAGAGAAACTTCTGGGGAAAGGCGATATGCTGTTTTATCCTTCCGGATACCAGAAGCCGGCCAGAGTCCAGGGAGCTTTTGTAACGGATAAAGAAGTCCAAAGCGTGGTGGATTATCTAAAGACCCATAACGGGGATGCGGAGTATGACGCGGACATGGAAGACCAGGTGAATACCAACGCGGGGACAGGCATAGTCGGTATGCAGTCGAATGAAGGCGAGGAAAGGGACGTACATTTCGCGGATGCCGGACGGCTGATCATAGAGAAAGAAAAAGCTTCCATCGGCATGCTGCAAAGAAGCTTCAAGATCGGCTTTAACCGGGCCGCCAGGATCATGGACCAGCTTTGTGAGGCCGGCGTTGTAGGCGGCGAGGAAGGAACAAAGCCAAGAAAAATCTTGATGTCTATGGAAGAATTTGAAACATATCTTTCAGAAAACCGCTAAAGAAGAATAAATTAAGGAAGGGATGAAAAGGAAATGAAGACAGATATTGAAATCGCGCAGGAAGCAAAAATGGAACACATCTCAAAAGTTGCGGCCAAGATTGGGATCTCCGAAGACGAATTGGAATTCTACGGAAAGTACAAGGCGAAGCTTTCCGATGATGTCTGGGAGAAGATCAAAGATCGGCCGGACGGGAAATTGGTACTTGTGACAGCTATTAACCCAACGCCGGCAGGCGAAGGGAAGACCACTACCACAGTAGGACTGGGGCAGGCCATGGCCCAATTAGGGAAAAACGCGGTGATCGCGCTCAGAGAGCCATCTCTGGGTCCCTGCTTTGGAATCAAAGGCGGCGCCGCGGGAGGGGGCATGGCCCAGGTAGTTCCCATGGAAGATCTGAATCTTCATTTTACCGGGGATTTCCATGCCATCACTTCTGCCAACAACCTGCTGGCGGCAATGCTGGACAATCATATCCAACAGGGGAACTCGCTTAGGATCGACCCAAGACAGGTGATCTGGAAACGCTGCCTGGATATGAACGACCGCTGTCTGCGCAATATTGTGGTAGGACTTGGAAATAAAATGGACGGAATGGTCCGGGAGGATCATTTTGTGATCACGGTAGCTTCTGAGATCATGGCGATCTTGTGTCTGGCGGATGATATCCAGGATCTGAAGCGAAGACTTGGCAGGATTATTGTCGCGTATAATTTCGACGGGGAACCGGTGACCGCGGAAGACCTTCAGGCGACAGGGGCAATGACCGCGCTCTTAAAAGATGCCATCAAGCCAAATCTGATCCAGACGCTGGAACATACGCCGGCTTTGGTACATGGCGGTCCCTTCGCCAATATCGCCCATGGCTGCAACAGCGTAAGAGCAACGAAAATGGCGTTAAAACTTAGCGACATCACTATCACAGAAGCAGGATTCGGGGCAGACTTAGGAGCAGAGAAATTCTTTGATATTAAGTGCAGAAAAGCAGGTTTTTGGCCGAATGCGGTTGTTTTAGTTGCAACTGTACGGGCTTTGAAGTATAATGGTGGAGTTGCGAAAAATGACCTGGCAAAGGAAAATTTGGAAGCGCTGAAAAAAGGCATTGTAAACCTGGAAAAACATATTGAAAATATTCAGAAATATGGAGTTCCTGTAATTGTAACATTGAATTCTTTTGTGTCAGATACTGAGGCGGAGAATCAGTTTATCCGTCAATTCTGTGAAGAGAAAGGCTGTGAATTCGCACTCTCCAGAGTCTGGGAGAAAGGCGGAGAAGGCGGGATCGATCTTGCCAAAAAGGTTCTGGAAACGTTGGAGAAAAAGGAAAGTAATTTCCATCCGTTATATGAAGACGATCTGTCTCTGAAAGAAAAGATCGAGACCATTTCTAAGGAGATTTATGGCGCGAGAGGCGTGATCTTTGAGCCGGCCGCCTTGAAGCAGCTGGACAAGATCGAGTCTATGGGATTTGGTGGTTTCCCAGTCTGCATGGCTAAAAATCAATACTCTTTATCTGACGACGCGAAAAAGCTGGGACGGCCTACAGATTTTGATATCCATATCAGGGAGGTTTATGTCAGCGCGGGGGCTGGATTCGTAGTGGCGCTTACCGGCGCGGTCATGACCATGCCCGGACTTCCTAAAGTTCCTGCCGCCAACGGAATTGATGTAGATGAGAATGGCTGTATTACAGGACTGTTCTAGATAGAGTGGTAAGTTAGGTAGGAGGTTAGAGCACCAGATGAAGTGCAGATATTGCGGACAGGAAATCCCGGAAGGGGTGTTATATTGCGAGAACTGCGGTCAAGAAGTACGCATTGTTCCTGACTATAATCCTTTGGATGATATGCTTGCCCAGCAAATTGTGGGATCGATCAATGGGGACGAGGAAGAGAAAGATTATTTTTCCTATGACGATTCGGAGACTGAAATGTCCGGACGGCCTGCTTCTGCACGCAGGAACACCGGGCGGACGAATACTGGCAGGGGAGCTGCCGGGCGGACGGCTGCCGCCAGGAGAGGCGCTACAGGCCGGACTTTGGCCGGAAGAAATACGCAGGCCAGAAGGCCCCAGGAAGACCGGGAGATGAGAAGGCGCCAGGCAGAGCGGAGAAAGGCGAAAAAACGTAAGAAACGCAGGATTCTTCTGGCGGTCATGTTTTTGATCCTTGCCGCTTTGATCGGAATCATCGTGCTGATCTATCAGAATTCTTATACAGGGATTGTAAACGCGGGAAACCGGGCGCTGGAAGAGCAGAATTATAGTCAGGCCGAGAATAAATTCAAAAGAGCGATCAGTAAGAATGGCGAGAGACCGGAAGCGTATACCGGACTTTCAAAAGTCTATATCGCTCAGGATGATCTGGACGGGGCGGAAAACGTCTTCCTGAATGCCATCGACGAACAGGGCGGCAATGCTGATCTGTACAGCGCATGTATTGATTTCTATATAGATACTGATCAGCAGATGGAGATACCGGGACTGCTTGACGAGGCATCGGACAATGTCCGGGAGATTCTGGCTGAATATATTGTAGACGTACCTAAATTCAGCCTGGATGCGGAAGAAACTTATGATGATGTCCAGCAGCTGAGTCTGACCGCCGGAAGCGGCATGAAAATTTATTATACTACAGACGGCTCGGACCCGACCACTGAAAGCACCGAATATACAGAGCCTATCCAGTTAGATGAGGGGGAGACAACGGTAACTGCCATTGCGGTCAATAAAAATGGGATTCCCAGTATGCCGGCATCCGAGGAATATGTGATCGAGTTCCCAATTGAAGACGCGCCGGCAGTGTCACCCTCCACCGGGCAGTACGAGACGGCTACCCAGATTGAGATCAAGATCCCGGACGGTTACGAAGCTTACTATACTATGGATGGTTCCGATCCGACGACGGCTTCTTCCAGATACAGTGGTCCGATCGATATGCCGGAGGGTGAGACGCTCTTTAAGGCGGTACTGGTTAATTCCAGCGGCCGTTTAAGCGGTATAACGACACGAAATTATGTTTTAGATATTCCTTCGGATTCTTCAGAAGAATAAAAGAGAAAACGCAGTCAGTGTATGGCAAAAAGTACAATTTTTTTCACTACACTGGTTGCGTTTTTTGTTATTCAGGACTATAATTATTGATAAATAATTAACAATCATAAACGTAAGAAAGGAGCAGGAGTCAATGAGCAGATTTACATTACCAAGGGACATTTATCATGGAAAGGGAAGCCTGGAGGAGTTGAAGAATCTGAAAGGCAGAAAGGCTATGCTGGTAGTCGGCGGCGGTTCTATGAAACGTCAGGGATTTCTGGACAAAGCAGCAGCTTACCTGAAAGAAGGCGGGATGGAAGTGGAAGTGTTTGAAGGCGTTGAGCCAGACCCTTCTGTAGATACAGTTATGAAGGGCGCGGAAGCTATGCGCGCCTTTGAGCCGGACTGGATCGTATCAATGGGCGGCGGTTCGCCAATCGATGCGGCAAAGGCAATGTGGGCCTTCTATGAGTATCCGGAGACTACCTTTGAAGATCTGATCACACCGTTCAGCTTCCCGGAACTGAGACAGAAAGCAAGATTCGCGGCGATTCCTTCCACCTCAGGAACCGCGACGGAAGTAACGGCTTTCTCAGTCATTACGGATTATAAGACGGGAGTAAAATATCCTCTTGCAGATTTTAATATTACACCGGATGTGGCGATCGTAGACCCGGACCTGGTGGCAGGACTTCCGGTTAAACAAGTGGCTTATACAGGAATGGATGCGCTGACCCATGCTATTGAAGCGTATGTTTCTACTTTGAACGGGCCGTTTACCGATCCGCTGGCTTTGCAGGCCATTGAGATGGTACTGGAATATCTGCCCGCTTCTTATAACTGTAATATGGAAGCCAGAGAGCAGATGCATTATGCGCAGTGCTTGGCAGGAATGGCATTTTCCAATGCGCTGCTCGGAATCGTACACTCCATGGCGCACAAGACGGGGGCTGCTTTTTCTACCGGCCACATTCCTCACGGATGCGCCAATGCCATCTATCTTCCTTATGTGATCAAATATAACGCGAAAGAGAAAGAGGCCGCGTCCCGGTACGCGGAGATCGCGCGCAGGATGGGACTGGAGGGTATTTCTGAGAAAGCTTTGATCAATAGTCTGTGCGAGAAGATCGATGCGTTTAATGTAAAATTAAATATTCCAAAAAGCCTGAAAGAATTTGGCATAGATGAGAAAGAATTCCAGGAGAAAGTGGCCAGGATCGCAGAACTGGCGGTAGGAGATGCCTGCACCGGCTCTAATCCAAGAACCATTGACCCGGAAACTATGGAAAAACTTCTGACCTGCGTTTATTATGGGACAGAAGTGGATTTCTGATGGCGGGAGAGCAAAAGCGGGTGTGTGACACTCGCTTTTTTGCTGCTGCGCGGTTATGGGGGAAAAGGTCATGGATGCGGGCAAGTTGTCCTTTCAATTCCTGAGTTGTCCCTTGATATTTTTACCCAGATACATTATCATAAAATAAGTATCACATGTTAGGAGGAAACAAGATGTACAAGATATTGAAGGCCAAGAAGCTGGCCGATATGATTTATCTTATGGACGTGGAAGCTCCCCGTGTAGCCAGACACTGTCAGCCGGGACAATTCGTGATCGTTAAGATGGACGAAAAAGGCGAGCGGATTCCGCTGACGATCTGTGATTATGACAGGGAAGCCGGGACCATTACCATTGTTTTTCAAACCGTCGGCGCTTCAACGACTAAAATGGCTGAACTGAAAGAAGGAGATTCTTTCCGGGATTTTACTGGGCCGCTGGGATGTCCGTCTGAATTTGTGAATGAAGACTTGGAAAGTCTGAAGAATAAGAAAATTTTGTTTGTAGGCGGAGGCGTTGGAGCCGCTCCGGTCTATCCGCAGGTAAAATGGATGAAAGAGCACGGCATCGATGTAGATGTGATCGTCGGTTCCAAGACGAAGGATCTCCTGATCCTGGAGGAAGAGATGCGCGCTGTGGCGGGGAATTACTATCCCTGTACAGACGATGGTACATATGGACATTCGGGAATGGTCACAACCAAGATCGAGAAGCTGGTGGAAGAAGGAAATCACTACGATCTGTGCGTTGCCATCGGACCTATGATCATGATGAAGTTTACTTGTCTTTTGACGAAGAAGCTGGAGATTCCGACTATTGTCAGCATGAACCCGATCATGGTAGACGGTACGGGGATGTGCGGCGCCTGTCGTCTTCACGTAGGCGATGAGATCAAGTTTGCCTGTGTGGACGGACCAGAATTCGACGGCCACCTTGTCAACTTCGACGAGGCAATGAAGAGACAGCAGATGTACAAGACAGAGGAAGGACGTGCAATGCTGAAATTACAAGAAGGCGACACCCATCATGGCGGATGTGGCCACTGCGGAGGTGACGAGTAATGGCGGATGTATTGAAGAGAGTCCCTGTCAGAGAACAGGAAGCGAAGGAAAGAGCGACAAATTTTGAAGAAGTATGTTACGGATATAATCAGGAAGAGGCTATGGAAGAGGCTTCCCGCTGCCTGAACTGCAAGAACGCCAAATGTATCCAGGGCTGTCCGGTATCCATCAATATCCCGGGATTTATTTCGAAAGTAAAAGAAGGGGATATTGAAGGAGCTTACAAAGTGATCGGAGAGTCCTCCGCGCTGCCGGCGATCTGCGGACGCGTCTGCCCGCAGGAGTCCCAGTGCGAATGTAAATGTATCCGGGGGATCAAAGGTGAACCGGTTTCCATTGGTAAACTGGAACGGTTCGTGGCGGATTACGCGCTGGAGCATGACATCAAGCCGGAGAAAGCCGAGGAGACCAATGGGCATAAGGTGGCCATCATCGGTTCAGGTCCTTCCGGCCTTACCTGCGCGGGTGATCTGGCTAAACTTGGGTATGAGGTAACGGTATTTGAAGCCCTTCATGAACTGGGCGGCGTACTGGTCTATGGAATCCCGGAGTTCCGTCTGCCTAAAGAGAAAGTTGTGAAAAAAGAGATTGAGAAAGTAAAAGAACTGGGCGTGAAATTCGAGACCAACGTGGTGATCGGCAAGTCCACGACCATCGATCAGCTTATGGAAGAAGAGGGATTTGAAGCAGTGTTCATCGGTTCCGGGGCAGGACTTCCCATGTTTATGGGAATACCTGGGGAAACAGCCAACGGCGTGTTCTCCGCCAATGAATATCTGACCAGAAGCAATCTGATGAAAGCCTTTGACGATTCCTACGACACCCCGATCGCGGCAGGAAAGAAAGTAGCCGTAGTGGGCGGCGGAAACGTTGCGATGGATGCGGCCAGGACAGCCCTTCGTCTGGGAGCGGAAGTACATGTGGTATATCGCAGAAGCGAGGCGGAACTTCCGGCCAGAGTAGAGGAGGTCCATCACGCAAAAGAAGAAGGCGTGATCTTCGACCTCCTGACCAATCCAAAAGAGATCCATGTAGATGAAAATGGATGGGTCAGCGGCATGAAAGTGATCAAAATGGAACTGGGAGAGCCAGACGCTTCCGGCCGCCGCCGTCCGGTGGAAATTCCAGGATCAGAGTACGACATCGAGCTGGATACCGTGATCATGGCGCTTGGAACATCACCAAACCCATTGATCGCATCCACCACCAAAGGACTGGATACCAACCGGAAGAAATGTATCGTGGCAGATGAAGAAAACGGACAGACCTCCAAGGCATATGTATTCGCCGGCGGAGACGCCGTAACCGGCGCGGCCACAGTAATCCTGGCCATGGGCGCAGGAAAAGCAGGCGCAAAGGGAATCCACGAAGCGCTGGCAGGAAAATAAATTTTACGTTAATTTGGGACGTAGCATTTTTTAAAAATGCTACGTCCCAAATTGCGTTTCGGGGTGTACCCAAATGCATTTTACCCTGTCCCCAAATGGGTTTTTGTGATATGATGATAGAAATGTTGATTTTACGGAGGTTTTTATATGACTGTTTTTTGGGGGCTGATCACTCCTTTTATTGGCACTTCATTGGGTGCCGCTTGTGTGTTTTTTATTAAGGGCGAATTAAAACCTTTGATCCAGAAGGCCCTTCTTGGATTCGCGGCAGGCGTCATGGTGGCGGCTTCCGTCTGGTCTCTCTTGATCCCTTCCATGGAGATGTCGGAAGGGATGGGGAAGCTTGCCTTTATACCTCCGGTCGCCGGCTTTTTCCTGGGAATCGGTTTTCTTCTTCTGCTGGATAAGATCATCCCGCATCTTCATATTGGCTGTGATGAGGCGGAGGGACCTAAATGTGCGCTGAAACGTTCTACCATGCTGGTATTGGCTGTGGTGATGCATAATATTCCGGAAGGTGTCTCCAGCGGAGCGGTATTTGCCGGGCTTGCGTCAGACAGTTCCAATGTGACGCTTGCCGGAGCTTTTGCTCTGTCTCTTGGAATTGCGCTTCAGAATCTGCCGGAGGGGTTCATCGTTGCGCTGCCTGTCCGGGCGGAGGGGAGCAGCAGAGGGAAAGCCTTCTTTTACGGCGCCTTATCTGGTGTTGTAGAGCCTATCGCGGGAGGGATCACCTTGCTTCTGGCTTCCTATGTGACGCCGGTCCTTCCTTATCTGCTGGCCTTTGCCGCGGGAGCCATGATCTATGTGGTAGTGGAAGAACTGGTGCCTGAATCGGCCCAGGGATCCCACAGCAATATTGGAACCATCGGCTTTGCGATCGGCTTCGCCATTATGATGATCCTGGATGTGGTACTGGGATAAAGGAGGAAATATGGAATTTCATACAGAATCATCCAACACTGGATTATTTGGACAAATCCGAAAAAGACTGCTTGAGGGAGCAGATCAGAAATATCAGGAATTTCATCAATCTTTGGTGCCAGGCCAGGACATGGCGCCAATCTTAGGCTGCAGAGTACCTTTCTTACGCTCCCTTGGCAAAGAAATCGCGAAAAACAGCGGGCGCCAATATATCCAGGCGCTTCAGGAAGCGGGGCCGCTCTACTATGAAGAATTGGTGCTGTGGGGTGTGATCATTGGCTATCTGAAATGTAATCAGGACGAAAGAACTCAGCTTTTGGACAGTTTTGTTCCCCGCATCGAGAACTGGGCGGTCTGCGACGTTAGCTGCGCTACGTATAAGTTTATGGGAAAAGACCGGGATTTCTGGTTCTCCTATTTAAATAACTATTTGAAGAGCACCAGAGAATATGAGATCCGCTTTGCGTTGGTATGTCTTTTGGACTTTTTTGTGACAGAGCAATTCATCGACCGGATTTTGGATATACTCGTCCAGGTGGAGCACGAAGGTTATTATGTGAAAATGGCCGCGGCGTGGGCAATATCTGTCTGCTTTGTGAAGTTCCCAGAGAAAACAAGACCGCTTCTAGCTGCGGGGCAGCTTGACCCAAAGACGCGCCAGAAAGCGATTCAGAAAATCCGGGACTCTTACCGGGTCAGTAAGGAAGAAAAGGAGTGGCTGAAACAGCTATGAAAAATGACAGATTTTTCAACGGGACATGGTTTTTGGAGTTTGTGACAGAAAAGTTGAAACACTGTCTTGCGCAGGTAGAGCGTTCCCTGCGGAAAGGAAAAGAAGAGATTGCTTCCATGCATGAGTATTACTGGGAAAATTACGCGGAAATGGACCAGTATGGATATGAGGATTATGACAATCAGCAGGCGCTGCTGAATCAGGTAAACGCCAATCAGGAAATCATTCAAAAGCGGCGCCGGTATCAGAAAATGTTAGAGTCCCCCTTTTTTGGACGGGTGGATTTCCGGTTTGAGGGAGAGGATGAAATCGAACCGCTTTATATCGGAATTGGAAACTTTGATGAAGGAAATGGCGAACCTCCTCTGATCTATGACTGGAGAGCGCCTGTCAGCAGTCTGTTTTACGACTATGATAAGGGACTTGTGTCCTATGAAGCCCCGGCGGGAACCGTAAGAGGTGAAATTTGCGCGAAATGGCAGTACAAAATCCGAAACGGTGAGATGATCTACGGATTTGAAAGCGATACCAAGATCGATGATGAGATCTTAAAGCAGGAACTTGGAAATAACGGGGACGTTCAGCTGAAAAATATTGTACGTACCATCCAAAAGGAACAGAACCAGATCATCCGAAATACAAAAGATGAGATCCTGGTGATCCAGGGAGCCGCCGGAAGTGGAAAGACGTCTATCGCGCTTCACCGGATCGCCTATCTTCTTTATCACGACCGGAAGAATCTGGCTTCCTCCAACGTTCTGATCCTTTCGCCAAATGGAGTGTTTGCGGACTATATTTCCCATATTCTTCCCGAACTGGGAGAAGAAAGAATCCAGGAAATGAGTTTCGATTTGTTTGCTTACCATGAATTGCAAGATGTGGCCGCCGATTGTCAAGATAAATATGACTATCTGGAGCGGCGGATGAAGTATCCGAATTTAGAAGATAAGGAACGGTTTGACCATAAACAGTCTGCCGCATTTGTGGGAGAAATGGAAGGTTTCCTGGCGGTTTTAGAAGATCAGTTGATGGATTTCCATGAGATTACGTTTAAAGGGATGAAATTGACCGAGGAAGAACTGATCCGGATGTTTTATTCCAGGTTTCAGGAGACGCCGCTTTTGGAACGGGCCTTGGCAGTGATGGAACATTTCGCGGATGCCTATGAGACTCTGCATCAGCGGGATCTTTCGGAGGAAGAATGGGAATACCTGGAGAAGAAATTCAGCAGTCTCTACGTCTCTGCGGATTTGTATGAAATCTATAATTGGCTTCTGGAAGAAACGGGTTTTCCGCAGCTTCCAGACCTTCCTTTGGAGAAGCGGCAGCTTCCTTATGAAGACGTTTATCCCATGCTGTACCTGAAATACCGTCTGAAGCGGAAGGCTTCTCATAAACGGATCAAACATTTGGTGATCGATGAAATGCAGGACTATTCTTATCTGCAGTATGTGATCATCCAGAACCTGTTTTCCTGCCGGATGACGATCTTAGGAGACAGGGCCCAGACTCTGGACGACACGCCCTGTGACGCAACCGCCTTCCTGCAGGGAATCTTTGGAAAGAAGATGCGTAAGATCGAGCTTTTGAAAAGCTACCGCAATACTGTGGAGATCGCAAGATATGCACAGAAGATCAGCAAAGAAGAAAATCTGGATCTTCTGGAACGGCATGGGAAGGCGGTAGAAGAGCAGCGGTTTTCCTCAGAAGACGCGCTTTTAGAAGCAATCCGGGAACGTCTTTCCCTTGCGGAAGACAAGGAAAGGGATGGGGACAAAAAACGATATGAAACGGCGGCGGTGCTGACGCTGACGCAGGAAGAAGCCTATGATCTGTACCGCCTGTTGAAACAAGAGGGGATCCAGGTCTCCTATGTGGACCGGGACAGCTCTGTGTTCCAAAAAGGTCTTACAGTGACTACATTCTATCTGGCAAAAGGACTGGAATTCGATCAAGTATTCGCCTTGTGCTGGGATAAGAGGAATCCGCTGTGGAAACAGGCCCAGTATATCTGCGCCACCAGAGCTCTGCATGAGCTGTATGTATATGGAATAGAAGAAAACAATAGATAATGTCAGAAAGGAAAAAGACGTGAAGATTACGCTGATCGCAGTAGGTAAGCTGAAAGAAAAATATTTGAAGGAAGCCGTCAGCGAGTACAGCAAACGGCTGGGAAGATACTGTAAGTTAGAGATCATCGAAGTGTCGGACGAGAAGACGCCGGAGCAGGCCAGCCAGACGGCAGAAGAGCAGATCCGGGAAAAGGAAGGGGAACGGATCTTAAAGCATATCAAGGATGATATGTATGTGATCGCTCTGGAGATCCAGGGAAAGATGCTTTCTTCAGAAGAACTGGCGGCCAAGATGGAAGGTCTGGGAATCCAGGGAAAAAGCCATATTGCTTTTGTGATCGGCGGGTCAATTGGCTTGGGGAAGGAAGTTCTTAAGCGGGCGGACGAATCCTTAAGTTTTTCCAAAATGACGTTTCCCCATCAGCTGATGCGGGTGATACTGCTGGAGCAGGTGTACCGGGGATATCGGATCATAAATGGGGAGCCGTATCACAAGTAAGTGCGGTTTTTCGTATTTGGGTATGATATGCGGTGAAGTTATGGATCATATGGAGTATTTGAACGGGAGTGGACAGAGGTTTCACTCCTGCTTGTATAAGCGAGAAATCAAATGACAGGGGAATACGCGAATGATATAATAAAGTAAATGGTTTGGCAAATTGGAAGATGCGGAGATGAAATAAAGTGAATGGTTTCTGGCTGTTGATCCCATTTTTAGCAGTAAGATTTGGACTATTATTAATCATACGTAAAAGTGCTATTCAGCGTGCAGGATATTTTGCCCCAGTACAGGGAACTGAAAAAATAGCCTATTATATCTACCAAGTATCAAATATAGGATTGCTTTTATATCTGCTTGTAACAGCAGTAAAAATCGACTTTTCAATATACTTTTATTTGGGATTCGTATGTTATATTTTAGGTATTGTTTTATGTGCTATTTCTATTATGTTTTTTGCTTTCCCTAATGCTGAGGGATTAAATATCAATGGTATTTATCAATTCTCACGAAATCCAATGTATGTGGCCTATTTTATTTGCTTTATTGGTATGTCTTTATTAACACAGTCTTTGATACTGCTTGGAATAGTAATAATATTTCAAGTTTCAGCTCATTGGATTATTCTTTCAGAAGAAAGATGGTGCATAAAGAGATTTGGTAAGAGTTATGAAGAGTATATGAAGAAAGTCCATCGCTATATTTAGGTGAATCCTAAGTTGTAGAGTATAAAATTGGAAGTTGGAGGGATAATATATGGCTAATTCATATCAGATAATAGATGAAAAAACATGGGAAAGGGCAATTCATTGTGCTGTATTTAGAAACAGTATTGAGCCTGCTTTTTGCGTGACATTTGAAGTGGATATTACAAATTTTAAGCACATGGTTAAGAAAGAAGGATTATCCTTTACGTTAGCTATGGTATACGCAGTATGCAAATGTGCTAATCATATAGAGGCTTTTCGCTATCGTTTTGTAGATGGGAAAGTTGCCCTTTATAATAAAATAGATACCGCCTTTACCTATTTGAACGAGAATACGGGTTTGTTCAAAGTGGTAAATGTTCCAATGTTAGATGATTTGAAAGAATACTGTGAGTTAGCAGCAAAAACAGCAGAAGAACAAAAAGAATATTTTACAGGACCATTAGGAAATGATGTTTTCCAATGTTCTCCAATGCCTTGGGTTACATATACTCATATATCGCACACAAACTCAGGAAAGAAAGATAATGCAACACCTCTTTTTGATTGGGGAAAATATTATGAAAAGGATGGAAGAATCATGATCCCTATTTCCGTGCAGGCGCATCATTCATTTGTAGATGGTCTGCATATCGGACAGTTTGTGGATGAACTGAAAAGATTTTTAAATGAATACTAAATCCTAATTGGTAAGGGAGATGACTTTGTGAAAAAATTAAGTGAAGACGCTGAAAAAATAATGTCAGAACGATTTGGAAAAGATACCATTATTGCATTGGCAACAGTAGAAAATGAAGTGCCTTTTGTACGTTATGTAAATGCTTATTATGAGAATGGTGCATTTTATATTATTACATATGCACTTTCAAATAAAATGAGGCATATGGAAAGCAACTCTACTGTGGCAATAGCTGGTGAATGGTTCACGGCACATGGAAAGAGTATTAATTTGGGATATTTCAGGAAAGAGGAAAATTACTGGATTGCCGAGAAATTAAAAAAAGTATTTTCTGAGTGGATCGACAATGGACATAATAATTTTGATGATGAGAATACTATAATTTTATGTGTAGAATTAACCGATGGACTGTTACTTTCACATGGAACAAAGTACGAGTTTTAGTTTTCAGTTTCCGGTTTGTATGGCAGATCCTAATTGAAAATATTCTTAATAGGATATAATAGTAGCGTATAAGAAGCAGGGAGGAATGATGATATGATGTATCCATTTATGACATTGAATGATGAAACGGAAATTGTTCATTCTGACATGCAGGAAAAGGGAACAGTAAAAGTGTATATTGAGAGACCTGATGAACAATATGGTTTTAAACATGCCGCATGCTGGCTTCCGCATTATAAATGGGAGGATATCTATCATTTTTCAGAAGAAGAGCTTAAGCAGTTTGAAGAAATAATAAGATCAACTGCTCATCTTATTATTGAATTCTCTCGAGAAGGGGGCTTTGAAAATGCCTCAAATCTTTAGAATGGGAGAATACCACGTACATATCGCAAAAGGAAAGCCTTCTGAAAATGCAACAAAGGTACTGATATTATTCAGAAATGGTTTACATATTTTGGAGAGATAAGTTATTATTGTTGATTTTTTATTGGACCGCACTTGAGTACGTTATAGGGAGTGATTGAGAATGACAAGAGGACTGTTATATCAGGCAATATTAAAATTTGTACTTGGTGTAGTCATTATAGGAATACTAATATTTTTACCGGCAGGAACATTCGATTATTGGAACGCATGGCTATTCATGGGAATATTGTTTATCCCAATGTTTTTTGCAGGAATTGTGATGATGATTAAGAATCCAGAATTGCTAAAAAAGCGTTTGAACGCGAAAGAGGAACAACCAGAACAAAGTCTTGTTATCAAACTTAGCGGTTTAATGTTTATTTTAGGATTTGTTATCGCAGGATTGAACTTTCGTTTTAAGTGGATTATGTTATCAGACTGGGTTTCGTGGGTAGGCGCAGTTATATTTTTATTTTCGTATCTTCTTTATGCAGAAGTATTAAGGGAAAATACCTACTTATCACGAACGATAGAAGTACGGAATGGGCAAAAGGTCATTGATATTGGACTATATGGGGTTGTTCGACACCCTATGTATGCTGTAACCATTTTTCTGTTTCTTTCAATGCCATTGATACTTTGTTCTATTATCTCTTTTGCTATTTTTCTTGCTTATCCTGTAATTATTGCAAAAAGAATTAGGAACGAAGAAGCTGTTCTTGAAAAAGACTTGGACGGATATATTGAATACAAAAAGAAAGTAAGATATAAAATCATACCGTTTTTATGGTAATACGACAAATTGGAATTTATCTGTACACAATATGATGTCTAAGCTATAATAAAATTAATAGTATTTAGTATTTAAAAAGTGAGCTGTGAAGATGGAGGTATATGTATGCCGGAAATTGCTTTATTTTATGGAATAAGGATTACTATGTATTATGATGATCATAATCCACCTCACTTTCATGTGGAGTATAATGGAAAAAAAGCTTTGATCGATATAAACGATGCCTGTGTTTTGCAAGGGGCATTGCCGTCAAGACAACTGAAGCTTGTGTTGGCATGGTGTGTGATCCATCAGGATGAACTAATGCAGAACTGGGAACTTGCGAAGGATGGAAAACCATTAAACAAAATCAATCCGTTGGTTTAAATATGAAGGAGGCGCTGTAATGTTAGATTATATTCCGACTGTGGTCCAGGTAATACCGTATGAAGATTATACTGTGGATATATATTTCGATGATGGGAAAATTGTGTGCTGCCATGCAGAAAAGGATCTGTCACCTGGCATTTTTGATCGGATAAAGGCGTATCACATTTTTATGAATAAATGTATGGTTTTAAATGGTACATTAGCCTGGGATATAGCTGGAGGAAGAAATGTAAACGAGTGTATTGATATTGATCCTTTATATTTGCACGAATTAGAAAAAAGTAAAGAAAGAATAGCATGAATTATGTTTCGCTCCCTTTTGGCATGAGCGAGAAATAGAATGACAGTGTTGAGGATTATATGGCTGAACGAATTTCGAAAGAGGCTTTCTGGGAACTGGTTAAGTTTAAGTATCCTACACATCAGATTGTATTCTGTACAGAGAAGGCGTTACAGACTATCAAATTTGAAGGGAGTTATTCGTTATGACAAACAAATTTTTCCCGGAAGAGCAGATAACCGAGAACGATCTTTATTTTCTATGTTATATGATAGAACGTGTGGCGAGGAAATTACATCAGAAAAACAAATATGTTGTTAATTCTATAGCGAAAGATGAGTGGGTGTGTCTGATCAGCCTGGCTAATGTACTCCATTGCGAGAATCCTCTGAAAATTGAAGCTGAATGGATTGAAGAGTATAAGCTGGTAAAAGGGAATTTTGATATAACGGATGTGGATTTAGAACTGGTAGACGAGATCCCATCAGAAACACAGATGGGCAAGGTGTATACAAGGCTGATTCTGTCAACGTTACAGCCGGAGGAAGATTGTATTGATGGAATGATCCGGGTATATAACGATGAAATATGTGACACGATTGATAATTACAACAGCAGTGCATATTATGAACCGTCTTATGTGATTACAAGAGCTTATAATAATGGAGGATTTTAAAAAGTAGAAAACCGCACTTGCATACGTATGGAGAGCCGTATCATAAATAAGGACGGTTTTTCGTATTTGGGTATGGGATAGTGGGAAGCAATGAATCATGAAAAGTGTTTGGAAGGGAGTGGACAGATGATGTTCCGCTCTCTTTTTGTATGGGCAAGAAAGACAATGACAGGGAAATAAGCGAATGGTATAATGAAGTAAAACTAGGTCGACAGATTGGAAGTTGTCGAATTGGCAGATAGTGTCAATAGTTTTTCGCAAAATCAAAACCTAGCCGTTTAGCAGCCGGTA
>CABPCP010000059.1 GCA_902406105.1 uncultured Mordavella sp. | reverse complement strand
CGTTGACAGAAGGTTATAACGGAGACCTGACATCCAGACAGAATGGTTCCGTTGGCGGTTATATGGTTAAGAAAATGATCGAACAGCAGGAAAAACAGATGGCTGGGAAATAATGAATGAAAAATGAAAAAGGGGACGTAGTAAATCGAAGTTTTACTACGTCCCCTTTTTCATTTTGCGGTGTACCAAACTGTAAAGAAGGGTGTACCAAAATGAACAGCGGGGTGTACCTAGTTGTTTTTTTCCTTGTTTTTCCAGGCCCCCAGAATATATAGAAGCGGGAAAATGAATTCTATGATCGTGATGATTTGAAGGACGATTCCGATGGAAGGGACGACGCTGCTTATAGTGGTAATTAGGTTGAGTGATTGAAGAATGTAGTTAGATAGAACGGAAATGATCTGCAATAGAAGCAGGAAAAATCCCCATTTTAAGCAGCAATTTGCTCTAGAACTATTGGAGCTGTAGCGCTTGGCACGGTCTCCTGCCAACAGATAGAGAATTCCGCCTGCAAGAGTAAACAATTGACAAAGAAAAAGCACGAGCTTTTCTCCAGACATTGTTTTCAAGACCCAGATTTCTCCGCCTGCAAGAGAACCGATGATTAGTCCTGCGACATTCAAAAAACTGATTAGAGCAAAGAACCCTCCAACGATGTGGTAATACCAACCGGAGATCCGCAATAGACGCCGGCCGGCGGGAAGCGAGATTTGACCGGAAGCCAGAAGCAGGTCATCACAGAAAGAAAGAGGAGCTTTTCCCAAAGTTCCAGGAAAAGATTCTTGACGCATTTCTGCTTCTTTAGCCATCCCGATCAGATCTTGATGAATTAATTCTACATGATACTCATCCAGCGGAAAGGTACGGATATAGCGGAACATTTTCTCGAGGATCCGCCGATTTTTAGCCGTGAGTCCGGATTGAAGAGAGAAATTTTCTGATTTCAATGTCTCTAGAGAAAGATTTGAATTTGTCATAATTCATTCCTCCATTTCAAAAATCTGATTGATCGAATTTACAACCTGGCGCCAACAGTGCTTAAATTCATCCAAATACAACCGGCCGTCTTTTGTGATTGAGTAATATTTTCTGCGTGGCCCTAAAGGAGAGGGACGGAATTCAGAAGAAATAATCCCCTTATTTTCTAGGCGCAGAAGAAGAGGATAAATTGTACCTTCGCGAACATCTTCAAAACCGTAGGACTGCAATTTAGATACGATCTCATATCCATACGTAGTATCAAGAGAAAGAATCTGCAGAATGCAGCCCTCCAAAGTCCCGCGCAGCAATTGAGATTTGTCATACATTTAAAACCACCTACTTTGCACTACACAGTAGTAATCTTAACTATATTGTAACACAAAGTAGAAAGAAGTCAATTGAAAAAAGAAAAAAGGTACAGGGTAAAATGCAATTTGGTACACCCTGATTTACATTTGGGTACAGGGCAAAAGTTAATTTGAGACGTAGTAAATTGAAAAGATGCTACGTCCTCAATTGACTTTTTCCAGTCGAGTCCTTATAATAAACGCAAAATATCATATTTTACGAGGGGTTTTATGAGAGTTATTGCAGGTTCTGCCAGAAGATTACAATTGAAAACGTTGGATGGTTTTGAGACCAGGCCGACTACGGATCGGATCAAGGAGACGCTTTTTAATATGCTGACTCCTTATCTTTACGATTGCATTTTTCTGGATCTTTTTGCCGGAAGCGGGGGAATCGGAATCGAGGCTTTGAGCCGGGGAGCTATGAAGGCTTATTTTGTGGACAAGAATCCGAAGGCTATGGCTTGTATCAAAGAGAATCTTGCCCATACCAAGCTTGCCCATAAAGCGGAGACAATGCCGGTGGATGCCATGACGGCTCTTCGCAGGCTGGAAGGTAATCAGCAGTTTGATTTTATCTTTATGGACCCGCCCTACGGGAAAGAATTGGAGAGGGAAGCCCTGGAATACCTGGCCGGATCTGAGCTTTTGGCGGAGGAAGGCGTGATCATTGTGGAGGCGGCCAAGGAGACGAATTTTGATTATCTGGAAGATCTTGGTTTTGCCGTCATTAAAAATAAGATTTATAAAACCAATAAGCACGTATTTATTGAGCCAAGGGGGAGGCAGACAGTATGTTAAGAGGAATCTATCCGGGCAGCTTTGATCCGGTTACCTATGGACATCTGGATATTATTAAACGTTCCTGTCAGATGGTGGACGAATTAATTGTCGGAGTATTGTATAATAAGGCAAAAATGCCGTTGTTTTCGGTAGAGGAACGTGTTAGAATGTTAGAAGAAGCTACAAAAGACTTACCAAAAGTTAAAGTTGTTCCATTTGAGGGATTATTGGTGGAATTTGCCAGAAAAATGGAAGCCAGGATGGTGGTTAGAGGTTTGCGGGCGATCACAGATTTTGAGTATGAACTGCAGATGGCACAGACCAACCATAAACTGGAGCCGTCCATTGAGACGGTGTTCCTGACTACAAGACTGGAGTATTCATATTTAAGTTCCACCATTGTAAAAGAGGTGGCAGCTTTTGGAGGGGATATTTCTCAGTTCGTACCTGAAATTGTGGAAAAAAGGGTGCGGGAGAAAATAAGAGAAAAAGGAGAGTGTAAATGATGAGCAGCCGTATTGAACAGATCATCGAAGAAATTGAGGAGTATATTGACAGTTGTAAATTTCAGCCTTTGTCTACCACTAAGATTATTGTCAATAAGGATCAGATGGACGAGCTTCTGCGTGAACTGCGCATGAAGACGCCGGATGAGATCAAGAGATATCAGAAGATTATCGCAAATAAGGACGCTATCCTGGCAGACGCCCAGGCGAAAGCGGATAGTATGATCGAAGAAGCTCAGATTCAGACAAATGAGCTGGTCAGCGAGCATGAGATCATGCAGCAGGCTTACGCGCAGGCAAATGAGATTGTGACCGCGGCAACAGATCAGGCGCAGGAGATCCTGGACAACGCTACCAGGGATGCCAACGATATCCGTATTGGCGCTATGCAGTATACAGACGATCTTCTCGCGAATGCCGAGAGCATCATCGGACATACGCTGGACAGCTACACCACCAAATACGATGGATTGGTGAATTCTCTTCAGGAGTGTTATGACATGGTCCGCAATAATCGGTCGGAATTGGAGATCCCGGATCAGTCCTCACAGGGATTAGAGGCGGAATATGGAAATCCAGAGCCAGAAGACCAGGAAGAGGAGTTCGAGGTGGATGAGGAGGATCTTCTCTAAAGTGAATTAGGAAAGCAAATAGAGAATATATTTACGATCCCAGCGGGAAAAGTAAAAGATAGAAAAAAGCGATCAAGCTGGTCACCAACATGGTGACCAGCTTTTGTACGATATAAGAGGAAATAGATAGACCGCTTTTTTGGATCATGCATTGAGTCTGGGCGACAGAACACCATCCGCCGAAAGAAGCAAGAGACATACATAGGATGAACTTGGCGGGGAAGGAGAAGCCTGTATCGCTGATCAATACAATACCATTTGTGATCTCCAGAGATGACAGGATCATCTGGAAGAAAGGGGCGTCATGGAAAGGCAGAAGCCCGAAGAGCTCTATGCAGATGGAAAACAGCATAATATATCCCCCGATTTTTGTGATCGCCTCAAAACCATCCATGATGCAATTGTCTAAAAGGCTGGATTGTCTGGAAGCGTTGTGATCAGTCCGATCACCATCGGAAGAAGTAAGAGCAGGACAGAGAACGTCAGAAGAATGACGTTTGCGGAGATAGACTTTGCGCGCAAGATTCCCGCGGAAAAGGAAGCTGCAGGCAATCGCGGAGATCCATAAGATCCCAAGAGCAGGCAGGGCAAGTGCAGGTCGTTTTAAATTCTGGGTGGCCACAAAACTTACTACAAACATAGGGCTTGTATTATTGCAGAAAGAAAGGAGATACGCTCCTTCTGCCTTTGTGATCCGTCCAGAGCGAATAAGGTCAGAGGCAGTCTTGCCTCCCATAGGATATCCGCAGAAAAATCCGGCTAAAACCGTATAGGCCCCATAGTCTGAAACCCGCAGGAATGGACGCAGGAAGAAACCGGCGCCCCGGCTGACCGCATGGACCGCCTGGGTGTTGATCAGAAGATTGGAGATGATCAAAAAAGGAAGAAGGGTGGGGAGAACCGTGTTGAACCAGAGAAGCAGGCCATCCTTCGCGCCTTGGAAAACAGGTTGGGGGAACAGGAACATAAGAAGGAAAAAAAGAATCGGTGTCCACAGGTAAAAGAGCCGTTTCATAGAAGCCGCCGCCGGAAAGATTCTTGATTTATTCTATGGAAGCGGTTGAAATTTTATGATTCCAGTTTCATAATAGAGAATAGAAAATGAAACCAGCACTTAGGGGATAAATGCTGGAATCAAAAGAAAAGAGGTAAGGAAACATGGCAGTATTAAACCAGGTAAAACCAGAAAAAGTCTTCCATTTTTTCGAAGAGTTGTGTCAGATCCCTCACGGGACCTTTGATACAAAGCGGATCAGTGATTACTGTGTGGCGTTTGCGAAGGAACGGGGACTGGAAGTACAGCAGGATGAGGCGAATGATGTGATCATCAAGAAGCCTGGGACTAAAGGGTATGAAGACAGCGAGCCAGTGATCCTTCAAGGACATTTGGATATGGTCTGCGAGAAGACGCCGGATTCCGACCATGATTTTAAAACCGACGGACTGGACTTGTATGTGGAAGACGGATATGTGAAAGCCAAAGGGACCACGCTTGGCGGAGACGATGGCATCGCGATCGCGATGGCCATGGCGGTCCTGGACAGCAGCGACATTCCCCACCCGCCGATCGAGGCCGTATTCACAGTAGATGAAGAAACCGGAATGGGCGGCGCGGAAGCCGTAGATCTGTCAGGTTTGAAGGGAAAGAAGCTTTTAAACATCGATTCCGAGGAAGAAGGCGTCCTGACTTCTGGATGCGCGGGAGGAATCGTGTTCGAGACGAAAATCCCGGTGGAAAGAGAGGTCCGTACCGGAACCAAGATCCAAGTTAAAGTCCATGGACTTCTGGGCGGCCACTCAGGAAACGAGATCCACAGACAACGCGGAAACGCCCATAAAATGATGGGAAGACTTCTGTACAGGATCCAGCAGAAGGTTCCGATCAGCTTGATCTCCATCAACGGAGGGTCCAAAGATAACGTGATCGCTTCGGAATCGGAAGCGGTATTTCTGGCGGAGCCGGAGAAGGAAGCCAGGATCTTGGAGATGATCGGCGAGATGAAGGAAATCTGGCTGCAGGAATTTATGGGAGAGGAACCCACTCTGGAAGTAACCTATGGAGCAGAGGGAACTGCAAAGGAAGCGGTTATGACAAAAGAGAGCGCGGAACATGTGATCATGTATTTGATGCTTTGTCCAGATGGGCTTCAGGAATACAGCAGGAAACTGAAGGGCCTGGCAGAAACTTCTTTAAATATCGGCGTGGCAGAGACCTCAGAGGATACCGTCCGGACGGTCCATCTGATCCGCAGTTCTGTAGAAAGCAGAAAGCAGCAGCTTCGAGAACAATTGGAGCAGTGCGGCAAAGCCGCAGGCGGAACCACCCGGACCATCAGCCAGTATCCCGCATGGCAGTTTGATCCGGATTCTGAACTTCGGAAAGTCATGGTGGATATTTACACGAGAATGTTCGGAAAAGAGCCGGTGGTGTCGGCAGTTCACGCAGGATTGGAGTGCGGCCTGTTCCTTGGCAAACGCCCGGATCTGGACTGCGTATCCTTTGGCCCAAATATCCTGGATATCCACTCCTTTAACGAGAAGCTGGATATTGCTTCCACAGAGCGTACCTGGGAATTTTTGAAAGAAATCTTAAAAGAATTAAAATAGAAATGAAAAAGGAAAGGGACGAAAAGCCGTATCTATGGCTTTTCGTCCCTTTCTTCATTACATTCAGGAAGTTATTCCGCCAGGTCTTCCCACTGCTCATAGAGATCTGCCAGTTCTGCTTCGATTTGAGCTTTTTCCCCGGCCAGCTCCTGGCATTTGACAGAGTTGGTATAGACTTCTTCCTCCGTCATAAGCTGGTCGATGGCGGCGCTTCGTTCTTCCAATTCCTCGATCCGTGCTTCTGTACGTTTTAAGTCATTGGCGCGTTTGCGCTGTCTGGCTTGCGCTTCTTTTTGCTCCTGCCAGCTCTGCTTTGTACTGGAACCAGACATTTCCTGGGAAGCGGATGAATCCGATGAAGCAGTGGTGTATGCGGCCGTCAGTTCTTCCTTTTTCTCCAGATAATAATCGTAGTTTCCAATATAGTTGACAAACTGATGGTTGACCAGCTCCAAGATCCGCGTGGCGGTCTGGTTGATAAAATACCGGTCATGGGAGACATAGAGCACCGTTCCGGTATAGTCGTTTAAGGCCCGCTCCAAGATTTCCTTGGAGGTAATATCCAGGTGGTTGGTAGGCTCGTCCAGGATCAGGAAATTAGCCTCGGAAAGCATAAGTTTGGCAAGAGAGACCCGGCCCCGTTCCCCGCCGCTTAAATCCTGGATCCGCTTAAACACATCGTCTCCAGTAAAGAGGAACGCGGCCAGCATGTTGCGGATCTGAGTATTGGTAAGGGAAGGATAGTCATCGGAAATCTCTTCAAAGATCGTCTTTTCCATGTGCAGCACATGATGCTCCTGGTCATAATAGCCGATATGGACATTGGTCCCAAGAGAAAAACTTCCCGAATCCGGGGAGATCACCTGATTTAAAATCTTTAAAAGTGTAGTCTTTCCCGTGCCATTGTCGCCGATCACAGCCACATGTTCGCCGCGGCGGATCTGGAAGCTGACATCGTGAAATAAAGTCTGTGGGGGGAAAGATTTACTTAAGCGCTCTACAGAAAGTACATCGTTTCCGCTCTGACAGGAGGGTTCCAGCTTTAAGTGGATCTCCGTTTCCTGCGTGACTGGTTTCTCCACCAACTTGATCTTTTCCAACATTTTCTCCCGGCTCTCTGCCCGCTTGATGGATTTCTCCCGGTTAAAAGAGCGGAGTTTTTCAATGACAGCTTCCTGATGGCGGATTTCCTGCTGCTGATTCAGGTATTCTTTTAATTTCGCTTCTTGGATCTGTTTTTTCTTATTGGAATAATCGGTGTAATTGCCAAGATAAGTATTCAGTTCTCCGTGTTCGATCTCTACCACTTTCGTGACCACCCGGTTCAGGAAATACCGGTCGTGGGAGACGATCAGGACGGCTCCCGGATAATTTAAGAGATAGGTTTCCAGCCAGGTAATAGAATTCAGGTCTAAGTGGTTGGTAGGCTCGTCCAAAAGCAGGACGTCCGGTTTTTTTAAAAGGAGTTTTCCCAGTGAGACACGGGTTTTCTGGCCGCCGGAAAGGGTATCTACGGTTTTTGTAAACTCTGATTCCTGGAAACCAAGACCTTTCAAAACGCCTGTGATCTCACTTTCACAGGCATAACCGTTTTCTGCTTCAAAAAGAGTGGTCAGGCGGTGATAGGTTTCCATCTGTTCCTGAAGCCGTTCCCCCTGGAGGTGTGGCATCTCACGTTCGATCTCCCGGATGCGCCGTTCGATTTCAAAGATTTCCGCCTTGGCAGTCCGGACCTCTTCGTAGATGGTATGGGTACTGTTCATTTCCTGATGCTGGGCCAGATAACCAAGGGTTTTGTCCTTGGACAGCGTAACAGTTCCATTATCCGGGGCAAGTTCGCCAACGATCATTTTGAGCAAAGTCGTCTTGCCCGCCCCGTTTGGTCCTACCAGGGCGGTTTTTTCATGTTCTTCTATGTGAAAGGAGCCGTTTTTTACAATGATTTCTTCTCCAAATGCTTTTTCAATTGCGTGACATGCCAGTATCATAAGTTCCTCCAAATTTATAACATACGTCTTCATTATAGCGGAAATAGGACAAAAAACAACTAAAAGTTTGACTTTGCAGGCACAATTTTATATAATAATTTCTAGAATATAACAGGAAGGTGAAGAGAGTGGAAGGCAGAGAGATTTCGCAGGCGGTGATCCGCAGGCTTCCAAGATACTACAGATATTTAGGAGAGCTGCTGGAAAATGGTGTAGAACGAATTTCCTCCAATGACCTGAGTAAACGGATGAAAGTGACCGCATCTCAGATCAGGCAGGATTTGAATAATTTTGGCGGATTTGGACAGCAGGGCTATGGGTATAATGTCAAATATTTATATACGGAAATTGGGAAAATCCTGGGACTGGAAGAAGATCATAATATGATCATCATCGGAGCAGGAAATCTGGGACAGGCTCTTGCCAATTACGCGGCGTTTGAAAAACGGGGATTCATTCTGAAAGGGATCTTTGATGTGAATCCAAGACTGCAGGGAGTTTCTATCCGAGGAGTACCGATTCGCATGATGGATGAATTGAAAGAATTCGTTCAGAAGAATGAGGTAGATATCGCGGCCCTTACGATCCCAAAAGATAAAGCGATTGAAGTGGCGGATATGCTGGTGGAAAATGGCGTGCGCGCCATCTGGAATTTTGCCCATACGGATCTGAATCTTCCGGAAAATATCATTGTAGAGAATGTACATTTGTCTGAAAGTCTGATGCAGTTGTCTTATAATATCAGCAGGTACAATAAGGAACATAAATAAAATAGAAAACGGCGTGCGGCGGTGAGCGTGTTCTGGCAGGCTTATCTTCGCACGTTCTTTCTATATGAATAGAGGTGTGAAGAAATGGAATATCTGCCAGGCGGCGGCCAGATGAAAGAGGCTGACCAGTATACGATACAGACGCTGGGGATCCCCTCTTTGGAATTGATGGAACGGGCGGCCGGGGAATGTGTCTGTTTCATGGAAGAGAAAGGCCTGGATCTATCTTCTGTCTGCGTCGTGTGCGGCTCCGGCAACAATGGAGGAGATGGATTCGCTGTTGCCAGACTTCTCCTTGGAAAGGGAGAAAAGGTCACGGCAGTAATGATTGGAAACAGATCTTCCGCTACAAAGGAAACCGCGTTTCAGATGGAACAGTTTGAAAAAGCAGGGGGCGTTATCAGTGACGAATATAAAGCGGATGAATATAGTATCATAGTAGATGGTATTTTTGGAGTGGGTTTAAGCCGGAAGATCGAGGGCAGATACGCGGGAGTGATCGAGCAGATGAACCAATCTTCCGGTGTGAAAGTGGCCATCGACATCCCTTCCGGCGTATCCGCGGACACGGGCCGCGTCTTGGGCTGCGCGTTTCGAGCGGATTATACGGTGACTTTTCAGGCAAGAAAGATTGGACTTCTTTTATATCCAGGCAAGGAGTATGCGGGAAATGTGGAAAAAAGAGAGATTGGGATAAGCGAACTGCCATTGGAACAGAATCCACATACAGCTATTGCCTTGTCAGAGAAGGATTATGCCTCGCTGCTTCCAGAACGTCCTGGGGACTCTCACAAGGGGACTTACGGGAAACTGCTGGTGATCGCTGGAAGCAAAGGAATGAGCGGAGCCGCCTACCTTAACGCGTATGCGGCCTACACAGCAGGAGCGGGGCTGGTCCAGATCTATACGCCGGAAGAAAACCGGCCGATCCTGCAGCAGCTTCTGCCGGAAGCCATTATCCGGCCCTATGAAGTCTGCCGGGAAGAAGAGTTAAAAGAACTGCTTGGATGGGCGACGGTAGTGCTTGCCGGCTCCGGGCTTGGAAAGGGAGAAAACGCCGGGAAGATCATGGAGATCCTGCTCCGGGAAGGAAGGGTACCTACTGTAGTTGACGCGGATGGGCTGAACTTGATCGCGGAGCGGCCAGAATTGATGAAAAAAAGAAAGCATAAAGACTATATCTTTACCCCCCATATGAAAGAAATGGAGCGGCTTTGCGGCAAACCGGCAGCGGAGATCAAAGCCAACCGCCTCTTGGAGCTTGAAAAATATGTGGAAAAGGAAGACCTGACCTGTGTATTGAAGGATTCCAGGACAGCGGTCCAAAGCGGGAAAGGAAGAGCCTGCCTGAACCTGACGGGAAGCAGCGCCATGGCGAAGGCGGGAGCGGGAGACGTACTTGCGGGGATCATCGCCGGTCTTCTGGCCCAGGGGATGACTTGCGAGAACGCGGCCCGGCTGGGCGTGTATCTGCACGGAAGAGCTGGTGAAAAAGCTGGAGAAGAATTGGGAATCTACAGCGTACTGGCGCGGGATCTGATCCGTCAATTAGGTCCGGCGCTGAAAGAGATAGAGAAGATCAAGAAGATCAATCAGATAAAGTAAGGAGCGTGAGAGCATGAAGCAGTACAACAGAGTATGTGCAAGAATCGACCTGGACGCCATCGAGTACAATATGGAGATGATGAAAAAGAATATAAAGGAAGGGGTCTCCATGATCTCCGTGATCAAAACGGACGGATATGGCCATGGGTCGGTACAGATCGCCCGGATGCTGGAAACCAAGGATTATATCTGGGGCTATGCGGTGGCAACGCTGGACGAGGCGGCCCTCCTTCGCAAAGGCGGCATAGAAAAACCGATCCTGGTGCTTGGCTGCATCTTTCCGGACCAATGGGAGACGGCCATCCGGCAGGAAGTGCGGTTTACTGTATACACCAGAGAAATGGCTGAGGGGATCAGCGAAACGGCGCGGTGTCTGGACAAAACGGCCTACGTACATATCAAGCTGGATACAGGAATGTCGAGACTGGGATTTTTGATCCGGGAGGAAAGCGCGGATACCATTAAAGCAATCAGCTGTCTGCCCCGGCTTTCTTTAGAAGGGCTTTATACTCATTTCGCGAAAGCAGATGAAACCGACAAAACATTTACAGAAAAGCAGATCAGGGATTACCTTTGGATGAAGGAGAGGCTGGAAGGAAAAGGCGTTGTTTTCCAGTATTATCACTGCAGCAACAGCGCTGGGATCATTGATGTAAAAGAGGCAAACCTGGATCTTGTCCGGGCGGGGATCTCTACTTATGGCCTTTATCCCTCTGAGGAAGTGATCAAAGAAAATGTTCCGCTGAAACCTGCCCTGGAGTTGCTCAGCCATGTGGCGCATGTGAAGTGGGTGGAAGAGGGAACCCCTGTCAGTTACGGAAGCACCTATATTACAAAGAGGCGGACTAAGATCGCTACCATTCCGGTAGGGTACGGCGACGGTTACCCAAGGAGCCTGTCCAATAAAGGATATGTGCTGATCCATGGGAAAAAGGCGCCGATCTTGGGCCGGGTATGTATGGATCAGTTCATGGTGGATGCTACCGAGATCGAGGATGTGAAATTTGGAGATCCGGTGACCCTGGTGGGGACAAATGGAGAGGAACATCTGCCGGTTGAAGTCTTAAGCGACCTGTCAGGCCGATTCAACTATGAATTTGTATGCGACTTAGGAAAACGGATTCCCAGAGAGTTCATCCGTCACGGCGAAGTAGTGGAACAGATGGATTATTTTGGTTAAATAAACCAGGGGAAAAGCCTGTATCTGTATACATCCGAGAAAGATGGAAATACTAATCTTATCTTAGATGGAAGCGAGTGTGAATGAAGGTGCAGGTAAGGCGCGGCGATATTTTTTACGCGGATTTAAGTCCGGTAGTGGGATCGGAACAGGGCGGAGTGAGGCCGGTATTGATCATACAAAATGATGTGGGGAACAGACACAGCCCAACTGTGATCTGCGCGGCGATCACATCGCGGATGAACAAAGCCAAACTGCCCACCCATGTGGAGATTGACGCGAAAAGGTATCAGATCGTGAAGAATTCGGTCGTCCTGCTGGAACAGATCAGAACGATCGATAAACAGCGGCTGAAAGAGCAGGTCTGCCACTTGGACAGAGAAATCATGAGAAAAATTGATGAAGCCTTGAAGATCAGCTTCGAGCTTCATACATAGAAAAAGGAGTCGAAAGAAAATCACAATGGAAGAGGACAGTTTATTTCAAAGAATGAAGCGGGTATTCCAGGTGGAGGAAGAAATGGATGAGAGTACCCAAAAAGAGGCTGCCAGTCTGATCCAGAATATTTTCCGGTATCTGGATAAGGACGCGAGGGATATCATGACCCACCGGAAGAATATTGTAGCGATCGATGGGGAAGAGTCTTTAGAAGATGCGTTCAAATTCATGCTTGGGGAAAGTTTCTCCAGATTTCCCATCTATCATGAGGATATTGATGAGATCATCGGTTTTCTCCATCTTAGGGAGGCGGCTTCCTGTTATATACAGGAAGAGCTGCGCCAGGTTCCTGTGGAGCAATTGAAAGAATACATAAGACCAGTGACCTTTGTCCCCGAGACAAAGAGCATTGATGTACTGTTTAAAGAAATGCAGGCTCAGAAAAACCATGTGGTCATCGTCCTGGACGAATATGGACAGACCTCCGGCTTGGTGGCCATGGAAGACATCCTGGAGGAAATTGTAGGGAATATCCTGGACGAGCATGACCAGGAGGAAGAGATGATCCTGACGCTGGCGGACGGCAGCCTGAAAGTACAGGGAATGACGGATCTGGAAGATTTAGAAGAGGTGCTGCCTATCCAGTTTGAGACAGAGGAATATGAGACAGTCAATGGATTCCTCATCGATCAGCTGGACCGGATTCCTTCCGAAGAAGAGCACTGCGTGGTGGAATACGAAGGTTATCGCTTCACCGTCCTGTCTGTGGAGAACAATACGATCCAGTCGGTAAAGATTGAAAAACTGCCGGAAGAGTGCTAGAATAGAACACGTGCGACAGAAAAAGTAAAGGACAAGGAGAGAGAAGAGATGTCAGGACATTCAAAATTTGCCAATATCAAACATAAAAAAGAAAAAAATGACGCGGCAAAAGGAAAGATATTCACGAAGATCGGAAAAGAGCTGGCCGTAGCCGTGAAGGAAGGCGGAAGCGCGGATCCCGCGAACAACAGCCGTCTGCGGGATGTGATCGCAAAGGCAAAGGCTAATAACATGCCAAACGATACCATTGAAAGAAACATCAAGAAGGCGACCGGAGATGCCAATGCCGCCAATTATGAGCATATTACATACGAGGGATACGGCCCCAACGGGACGGCGATCATCGTGGAAACTCTGACGGACAACCGGAACCGTACGGCTACCAATGTGAAACATGCTTTCACCAAAGGAAATGGCAATGTGGGAACGCCGGGATGCGTTTCCTTTATGTTCGATCAGAAAGGCCAGATTGTGATCGATAAAGAAGAGTATGACGGAGATTCTGATGAATTGATGATGCTGGCTCTTGACGCCGGCGCGGAGGATTTCGTAGAGGAAGAGGACAGTTTCGAGATCCTGACAGCTCCGGAGGATTTTGGCGCCGTTCATGAGGCGCTGGAAGAAGCAGGCATTGGGATGGCCGCGGCAGAAGTGACTATGATCCCCCAGACATACGTAGAATTGACGGATGAAAAAGATATCGCCAACATCCAGAAGACATTAGATATGCTGGAAGAAGATGACGATGTCCAGAATGTATACCATAACTGGGATGAATAAGAAATGATCAAACAGGCAGATGGAGGACAGGGATGGAGAAGATCAGAACAGATATGATCCAGCTTTTTGATGAAATGCTGACAAAGGTCAAGGCGTTCCGCCGGAAAACCTACAATGGATTATTCGAAAAAGGATTCAAGCAATTCAAAGATGTGATCACAGAGATCACAAGTCTGTGTGAAGAAACCGAGGAAGAGAATCGGGAAGCCCTTTTGGAGGAGTTGGCAGGCATCATTCCGGAATACGCGGGAGAACTGATGATGAAACAGCCAAAACGGACACGGGAGCGGCTTGCTGTAGATTACAATATGAATATGGCGGTCTATGTAATGCCAATCCTTACTTATACAAAAGATGAGTTCTGTATAGAAATGTGTAAGCGGATGGTAGAAATATGGAATGACAAGAAGGTTACCACTCTGACCCTTTCCTATGCCACTTATGACGATATTTTCGCCGGGTTTAAGAGGAAATGGTGCTATATCACTACCGCGGTATGTGAAAGCCGTTCCCTTCCAGATGATTGCTATGAATTAGAGACACTCAGAGCCTATCGGGACGGCTACTTAATGAACAGCCAGGAAGGGCGGAATCTGGTGGAGGAATACTATGATCTGGCTCCGGTGATCGTATGGGCCATCAATATGCGTAAGGACAGACAAGAGATATATGAAGATTTGTACCAGTCCCGCCTGATTCCGTGTATCCAGTGTATTGAGAAAGGCGACAACGAAACATGCAAAGATCTGTATACCGATATGGTGATGGATCTGAAGAAAAAATATTTATATGCTTAGGAGGAAGTTCGATGAGTGATTATAAGATCGAGACAAAATGTATCCAGTCCGGCTATGAGCCTGGAAACGGAGAGCCAAGGGTTCTCCCCATCTATCAGAGCACCACATTTAAATACAGCACAAGCGAGCAGATGGGGCGTTTGTTCGATTTGGAGGAATCGGGTTATTTCTATACCCGTCTGCAGAATCCAACCAACGATGCGGTAGCTGCCAAAATCTGCGCTTTGGAAGGCGGAGTAGCGGCGATGCTCACTTCCTCCGGCCAGGCGGCAAATTTTTACGCGATCATGAATATTGTCCAGGCAGGGGACCACATTGTATGCGCATCCGCTCTTTATGGCGGTACTTATAACCTCTATGCCCATACCATTAAGAAAATGGGCGTGGATGCTACCTTTATCGATCCAGACTGTACAGAGGAAGAATTAAACGCCGCGTTTCAGGAAAATACCAAAGCGGTATTTGGAGAGACCATTGCCAATCCTGCTTTAGTTGTGCTGGATCTGGAGAAATTCGCGAAAGCGGCCCATGCGCACGGCGTACCGTTTATTGTGGACAATACCTTTGCCACACCGATCAACTGCCGGCCTTTTGAGTGGGGCGCTGACATTGTTACCCACTCTACCACAAAGTACATGGACGGCCACGCTTCCTGCGTTGGGGGAGCCATTGTAGACAGCGGCAATTTTGACTGGGACGCTTACAGCGACAAATTCCCGGGGCTTACCACACCAGACGAGACTTATCATGGAATCGTCTATACTCAGAAATTTGGGAAAATGGCATATATCACAAAAGCAACGGCGCAGTTGATGAGAGATCTGGGGTCGATCCAGTCTCCGCAGAACGCGTTCCTTTTGAATCTGGGACTGGAGACCCTCCATCTGAGAATGGAACGCCACTGCGAGAATGCTAAGAAGGCGGCCAAGTACCTGCAGAGCCACGAGAAGGTCGCCTGGGTGAGCACACCGGCCCTTCCGGGAGATAAGTACTATGATCTGGCTCAGAAATATCTTCCCAATGGCACCTGCGGCGTCATCACCTTTGGCCTGAAAGGCGGAAGAGACGCGGCGGTACGCATGATGGATGCCTTAAAGATGATCGCGATCGTGACCCATGTGGCAGATGCCAGAAGCTGTGTGCTCCATCCTGCCAGCCATACCCACCGGCAGATGAATGATAAAGAACTTCAGGAAGCCGGAGTACAGCCGGATCTGATCCGTTTCAGCGTAGGGATCGAGAATATTGAGGATATCATTGCTGATCTTAAGCAGGCCTTGGAACAGGTATAAAATACAGGGAACACCTCCATACTAATCAAAAAGGTATGGAGGTGTCTTTTTTATGGAAAATGAAAATCTGGAAGAGAAGCAGAACCAGGAGATCAAAGAGACGGGAAGTTTGGACCTGGAGGACGGGAAGAAAGGACACAGGATCAAACTTCTGACGATCATTGGTGAGATCGAGGGACATGAAGCGGTTTCCGGAAACACAAAGTCCACCAAGTATGAACATTTACTGCCTATGCTGGCGGAAGTGGAAGACAGCACAGAGATCGACGGCGTTCTGGTGCTTTTAAATACTCTTGGCGGAGATGTGGAGGCGGGGCTGTCTATTGCGGAGATGATCGCGTCTCTCAGCAAACCCACCGTATCCCTGGTCTTAGGGGGGAGCCATTCCATCGGCGGGCCTCTGGCGGTGTCCGCCAAGTATTCTTTTATCGTGCCGAGCGGGACCATGATCATCCATCCGGTCCGCTCCAACGGCATGTTCATCGGAGTCCCCCAGAGCCTGCGCAATATGGTCCGGACCCAGGACCGGATCACCCGTTTCCTGGCGGATCATTCCAAAATGAGCAAAGAAAGGATCGAGGAACTGATGCTGAATCCCACAGAATTAGTAAAAGACGTAGGCACGCTTCTGGAGGGCGAAGAGGCGGTCAAAGAAGGCTTGATCGATGAAGTGGGCGGAATGAGCCAGGCCCTGAATAAATTGCACGAAATGATCCGGAAGGAGCGTGAGAAAAACTGGGAAAATAGGTAATGACAGCTTTTTTCAAAAATGCTATACTAATAATAGTATTGCCATAAGGTAATTAAGGGGGAATATCATGGCTGCAAAGTCAAGGAAAAAAAGGGGTACATCAACAAAGTCAAAGACAAAAGCAAAAAAGAAGAATACTGAGCAGAGCTTTGTAGGAGGCGAGATTTTGATCTGGGCCTCTCTTGCCGTGAGCCTTTTGATCTTGATCAGCAACTTTGGAATGGGCGGTTTTGTCGGGGAAGCCATTTCAGATTTCTTATTTGCGGCCCTTGGATGGGCGGCTTACGCAGTGCCTTTTTTGTTGTTTGGAATGGTCGCTTTTACGGTTTCCAATAAAGGGAACCCCAACGCTTATCTGAAAGTAGGGGCGGGGATCGTCCTGACGGTCCTTGCGTGTACGCTGTTTGAGCTGCTGGACGAGGCGGGCGGCCAGGGGGGCGGCCTCTTGACCAGAGTTCTGGTTCCGGCGGTGGGAACTGCCGGTACATATGTGATCGTCATTATCCTGGCGATCATCTGTATTGTGATCATTACGGGAAAATCCATCCTCCAGGGGGTTCAGGATAAAAGCAGCAAAGCTTATGGACGGGCGCGGGAAGACGCGGCCAGGCGGAGAGAGGAAGCCAGAGAACGGCGGAAGGAAAAGGAAGCCCTGCAGAAAACCAATCCCGGGAAACCCAGACGCAGCGACCGTCATGTAGAAGGCGTGTCATTTAATACCACACTTACTGAGGAACCAAAAGAGGCAAAACAGCAAGAACCTAAGAAGCCCCAGGAACCTCAATTCCATATCAACCGGGGAGAAGATACACCGCCTTGGACCATCTCAGAAGAACCGGCGCGGGAGGAACAGGCGGCATTGGAAAGCAGTCCCTCATCCGTCCAGCCGGAAGCCGCGGCAGGGGCGGCCGGAGCCCTGGCAGGCAGGAGACAAAAAGAAAACGGGGGGAAAGACGTCGCGGCGGAGACTTCCGGAGTGGCGGCCTCGATTGCGGCAGATGCGGCCAAGCCCAGGAAAGCCTACCATTTTCCGCCCATGTCTCTGCTGAAAAAGGGAAGCAGACATACTGGTGATTCGGACGCCCATTTGCGGCAGACGGACATGCACGGAAAGCAGACGCTGGAGACATGTGTAC